>CAZVUE010000032.1:0-9648 GCA_964630335.1 uncultured bacterium
TATTCCAGGTATTTTATGATGTCACTGCGCACCGGTTCATCAGAGATGGGGGGGGCGCTGTCGGATATGTTGTTGTACACAGGAAACCGGAAGTGGGTTTCTGTACTCAAACCATTACCAAAATTTTTTCCCAGGGTTACGGCTGGACCCACCCGGGGTGCGTAAATATGGTCAGTACCAAATAAATAATGTTCAAATTCAAGAGGTGAGAAACCAAAGTAATAGGGGGGTAGTTCTCTTTTTCCAACAGAGATTTCACCGGTTTCCTCAGCAAAAGCGCCTCCGAAGTAGGGAGTAGCGGAAGATATACGGGTTCTGGCTAACATCTCCATGGAGGATATCTTTCCGTTGAGAAACCGGGTATAGTCTTTGGGGTTCAGGGAAACCTCAACCAGAGGGATGTCATTCGCTTTAATAATCACGTGGATTCTTTCCACTTCCCCCGGCGATTGAATTACCCCTACCCGTAATACCCGGCCCAGCGCTTTTACCGGGGAAAGGTACTGATAGTTTTCGTATTCAATCTGGAGTTGTTTCAGGTCGCTTGATAGGGTAACCTTTGTGTTTTCAAAGCCTTCTTTAGCAAGAAAATCTTTTATCCGGGACAGGCGGGGAGAGAGGCCGTTTTCCAGAAGAGAAGTTATTAAGAAGTTGTGGTCAACCGGTCCGTAGAAAGGATAATCCGGTTTCTGAGGTCTGATGGGTGTACCAAACGGGTAGTTTAGTGATATAGAAAAGCCATCTTCTTCATTTCTTTGTCGGGTGTAATCAAGACTGAGCCAGCGGAAAGGCTTCCACCTTATACCATAGTTAAAGTGTTCTTTAACCCCTGTTTGGGTGCTGAAATTTTCGGTTGGGTCATATTCGGCTAAAAGAGAAATATGGTGGTTGATATCCCATTCTATTCCTCCAAATAATCCGGGTAATTCGGAAACGTCGTCTGGTTGTTCTGTGCCTATGAAATTAGTCAAGAGTTTTGTACCGTAACCAGCGGTAAAATCGAAATTACCAATTCTTTTACTGGCAGCAACATATTCGGTGAAAAAACGCTGAGTACCTGTTGGGTCTCTCATACCGTAACTTAGAGATGGGCGCCATTTATTTTCAGAGAATAGTAAAAGTTTGCCCGCTACCGTTTTATCTTTGTCATATCCGTATCCTTCCCAGCCAGGTGAGTCTATTACGGTGCGTAGGTCAGCGGTAAAACCGCCGCAGATTTCCAGAAATGGAAAAAGACCAAAGGTTGCTGATGTAGCACCATAAGGATAAGATTGGGAATAAGTAATATAGAGGTCATTTTCGGTTACAACCCGACCGTTAGGTATTCGGATTAATCCACTTCCTCCCCAGTAGTTTACTTCACCGTAGAGGGGATGGGAAAATGTAAGGCAGAGGAATGTCCAGAAGAAAAGAGAAAACGGTGATTTTTGCCGCATCATGTATAAAAAATCCCCGGGGATGGGTTATCTTGCTTATGCGTCAATTCCTTAAGTATTCCAGGACCTCTTTTTTAAAGTCTACGAAGTCGTTTGTTTTTCTTTGAAGATATTCGAAGACCATTTCCCGGTCAATCTTTCCGTATTCGTGAACCAAAATATTCCGGAAACCAACGATTCCATCTAATCTTGAGGCAATATGCTCAGAAATCACCTTTTCGTTATATAGCAGAGAAATGGCTTCCTGGTTATTTTCGGGTCTTCTTAAGTTCTGTTCAATGATTACTAACTGCACGATGTCGATTAAAGTTTGAATTGCCAGTTGTAAGTACCTCTCCGTCAAACCAAACAGTTGAAAATTACTCAAAAATTCCTCTTTTTTATCCTGTGTCTCCTTCGCGAGTTGTTTCAAATAACCCACGTATTCGTCCAGGTTTTGAAATTTGTCTAAAATCTGCTTTCGGGTTATATCAGTCATAATACATTTACAAGTGGTTATTGTTAACTGCTCAGCGCTCTTTCTAAATATGCTCTATTGTATGCTTCAATAAAAGGGCTGAAATCATAATAATCGTTCATCGTCTTCAGTTCAAAAATGACTCTGGCACCGTGGTCCTGTTCATATATAATTTTGCCCTCGTGGATAATTACAAACTTAAAGAGGATAGAATTGTTATCGTTTAAGACCACTATTTCTACGTTCTTATTGTTTAACACGCGGGACAGGTCTTCCACCATTTTGCAACGCATCGCAAATCGTTGGGATTTGTCCAGTTTTTCAGGCAACACCACCGCAATGTCAAAATCGCTATTTCCTGTTTCTCTCCTGGTTGCTCGTGAACCGAAGAGATAGGCAAAAACGGCTTTGTATTTTTTAAAAACCCCTTCTAATTCCCGGTGCTGTTTTTCTGTTATTTCCATAACTAACAATTATACCACAAAAGCCATATTCAATAAAAAAAGCCCCTTGCTTCCCGTTGTTAGGAGATATACAACTTCTCCTTCTGCCAGCGGGATGGAAGAGGCTTTTAGAGATAGCCGACGTAGTTTTCTTTTATTTACTATTTACGGACACGTTGGGCATGTTGGACACGTTGGACATGTCCGGGCATGTCGGGCATGTCGCCGCTTCGTCCTCATCTTCAAGCGCGGCATCAACAATCAGAGCCAGTGCTATTACAGCAAGAACGCCTAATCCAATCAACGCTGCGGTGGAGAGACCCGCCACACCAGCCGCGGTCAGTCCGGTAGTAATTCCCGCCTCATTGAATGCGTTGGCTACTGCTGCCGGTGTGCCGATAATGTATCCGCCACCTAACTCTGCGGGGATAGAAACCGCAACTTGACCGGCCGGCAGTTGTGCCGGCAGGGCGCTTGAGAATTGAACGCCGGGTTGAGTTTTCATTACCTCTATCTGCGCCTTGGTTACGTTAAAAGATTTTCCTGAGGGAGTTGCAATCGTGGCGGCATTTGCTTTGGATAGTAACGGACAACCCAGGAAGCAGAGGATAGCGAGTATTGCTACAAAATTCTTTATCTTCTTCATTTTTTCACCTCCTTTACAAGTGATATAAAACAATTAAATTAGCGAGGCTAAAAGCCTCGCACTACTTTCAATTCTTTTTATAATATCATAAAGTCTTTATGTCTGTCAAGTCCCCCTTCCGTGCAATGAGGAAATAATGATATCACACCTGTTAGGGCGATGTCAAATCATCCCCCCCACCTACACCTCCCCCCTACCTTGATGGTAGGGAACCCGCACCAGGGGTGAGGGTTTGGGAGGGGCGGTAGGAGCGGGTATACTTGCAGCGGGGATAGTTGACACAGCCCAGAAATTGACCGTATCGGCTTTTCCTGACGATGAGTTGACCGGCACATTTGGGACATTTTTCCGAAACAATAACTTCCGCGGCAGGCCCGCCTACCGAAGCCTTGGCGTAGGTAGGTTCCTTGCGGGTACCCCGGCTGAATTTTTCCACCAGGTTTTTGCCGTAGTCGCATTCCGGGTAGCGTTCACAACTCAGGAAGGCACCAAAACGGCCGTTCTTCAAAAGAAGTCTGCCGCCGCACTTTGGACATTTTTCTTCCGATACCACCGGCTGATTAAAAAGGTTTTTTTCCGCTTTTTGAACGGTCTCTTCAAAAGGTTGGTAAAAATCGGACAGGACTTTTTGCCACGCTTCCTTGCCTTCCGCTATTTCGTCCAGCTCTTTTTCCATCTGCGCGGTGAAGTCCAGGTTGACTACCTCAGAAAAGTTCTGGACCAGGATATCGTTGGTCATAATTCCTAACGTGGTGGGGAAGAGCGTCCGTTTCTTTTGATGGACATAGTCCCGGGAGAAGAGGGTGCTGATGGTGGGAGCGTAGGTTGACGGTCTGCCAATCCCCAATTGTTCCATTGTCTTAATCAGGGTTGATTCGGTATAGCGGGAAGGTGGTTCGGTCTCTTTCTCGTTTATTTCAAATTTCTGACCGATAATCTGTTCTTTTTCCGCAAGCGGCGGTAACAGAATATCTTTGGGGGCTCCGCCGCTTACTTTGCGGTATCCGTCGAATTTTAGTATTTTGCCCTCTACGTCAAAGAAGTAGGGGCCGCATTCAATCCGAACTTTGGTAACGTCAACCAGGCCGGGTACCATCTGGCTGGCAACGAACCGTTCCCAGATTAGACGGTATATTTTTAACTGGAGCTCGGAGAGGTACGGCACTAAACTTTCCGGTGTCCGAAGGACGCTGGTGGGTCTAATCGCCTCGTGTGCTTCCTGGGCTAAACTGTTTTTGGTCTTATAGACGGGTGGTCTGTCCGGAAGATAATTGGTCCCGAAGGTTTCCTTGATGAATTTTGCGGCTTCCAGGCGGGCGCTTTTTGCGATGCTGACCGAATCGGTGCGGTGGTAGGTGATTAGACCAGTTGCGCCAGCCGGTCCTAACTCAACTCCTTCGTATAACTGTTGCGCCAGGGACATGGTGCGGGTTGCCGAAAGGCTTAGCCGCCGTCCCGCTTCCTGTTGCAGGGTACTGGTTGTGAACGGCGGAAAAGGGAACTCTTTCCTTGTTTCCCGTTGGACTGATGAAACAGACAGAGAATTTGTTTGGAGGAACGCCAGGATTGCTTCGGCCTCAGTACGCTCTTTTATGCCGGGTTTGGGAAAGTTTTTCCCGTCTTTGCCCGAAAGAACAGCCGAAAAACCGGTTTCGGGTTGATTCGCGGGTGCCAACTGAGCCTGGATTAAAAAATACTTTTCCGAGGTGAATGCCTGGATTTCTTTTTCCCGGTTCACCAGAATTCTCATGGCCGCGGACTGGACCCTGCCTGCAGAAAGACCCTTTTTGAGACGTTTACCCAAAATCGGACTTAAGGTATAACCGACTATACGGTCCAGGATACGTCGTGCCTGCTGGGCGTTGACTAAATTGGGGTCAAGGGTCCGGGGCGACTTAAAAGCCTGCCGTACCGCAGAGGAGGTTATCTCATGGAAAACAACCCGTTTTATTTCGTTGGGGTCTCTTTTTAAAAGATGGGCGGTATGCCAGGCGATGGCTTCGCCTTCCCGGTCTTCATCGGTAGCCAAAAACAGAGTAGAGTACTTTGGTGCCTCTTTCCGTAACGCCTGGACCACCTTTTCTTTGCCCGGCATAATCCGGTAGGTGGGTTCAAAATTATTCTTGACATCCACCCCGAATTTATCCGGCGGCAAGTCCCGGATGTGTCCCATCGTCGCCATTATCCGGTAATTTTTGCCCAGAAAATGGCTGATGGTCCGGCTTTTGGCTGGTGATTCAACGATTACCAGCGCTTTTTCTTCGTTTTCCATTTGGTAGCCGCAGGCTTGAGCCTGCGTGGTTAAATGATAAATATAACAAACAGACAGGTAATTTGTCAAGGGGCATTTTTCTGAGGCTGGATTAAATGAAGGATATTTTCCCGGGTAAATATATTCAGGTCGGCGGGATTTTCCAGGAAACTGGTAACATCATTCGCTACTCTTTTCCAGTCTACTTTTTCAACCACATCGTACAAATATCTACGCCAATCTTCCCGTGTAGGAAACCTTTCTTTCCAGTCGGTTTGAACGAGTCCGTTTTGAAGTAAGGTAATATTAGGAGATAAGTCTTTCCACCGGGATAGATACCATCCCAGGTCAAAGAGGTCACGACCTTTTGTGTATTTTCGGTTCAAAATAGCGTGGATCTTTCCAGCAAAGAGTGAGGGAAGGTCGTAAGACAAAAACGCCATCGGGAAATACTTATTGACAATTTCAGTTTTCAAGACCGCTCCCCGGGGAGGATTGGTATCAATTTCAATCTTGATGGAAAAATTTTGTTCCTTAAGAGGTGAGATACCTGTTTCATACATCAGGTCTCGAAATTTAAAAAAGGCATGTTGAACAATTTTCTTATCATTATAGGATACAGAGAGATTGTATCCAGCCAGAGTAAATTCTTCTTTAATCCTTCCGATAATATCGGGGAAGGAATAGCCGGCACTCTTTTTTACCATAGAAAAATCCAGGTCTTCAGAAAAACGCGGCAGGTTATACAAGAACCTCAGAGCGGTCCCACCTAAAAAGGCAGTTAAACGGAATGTTCCTTTTTCGTGCAAAATTCTTAAAAGATATGCCTGAAGATATTCACGCATTACATTTAATTTGGCATTAAGACCAATTTGTTTGGAGGCGAGTTCCAGGACATAGTCTTTCATAAGGTTTTTTCCTTATGGGCAGAAGAACTGACATGTTTTTCGAGTATCCCGACAAATTCCATGATACCTGGTTTTTGAAACCGTTCCGCATAGGTAACGAGTTTTCCGAGGTCGATTTTTCCCGCATTTTGAATCCGTAATTCCTGGAGATATTCTAAAGAAGCCGGAACTCTCTTCAAATAAAAAAGATCAAGCAACGCTTTTTCCGGTGAGGCAAAAAAAGCGGTCTGTCTGTTTACCGTAACCGAATTATATCCCCAGAAAAGAGAGTCTTTGATATGCCGGTAGTCAAAGGTTCCTACAGGAGAAAGGAACCTTCCAGGCCGTTTAGTAGTAACTGAAGTGTAAACCATGACCGCTTCCGGAATCAATCCGTGATGTTCCAGGGCTTTTTCTAAGCTGATGTAGGAAGGCCTTTTCAATAACCCGGCAAGATAAGGTTCGTAAAACTCGGATTTGCGATAGGTTTGTGCTAATAGGTAGACGCCTCGCCTGACCTGGATAAGTTTGCCGGACTTCTGCCAACGACTAATCTGAACTTTATCCGGTGCAGGATTGGAGATACCGGCAAGTAGAATTTGAGTTTCAATAACCGGCATATTCGCGGTGATCCGGATGAACTCTTCCCATTTCATGGTAATATTTTAACATATTTGATAACTTAATGCAATGGTGCTTCTTTTGAACGTTTGTTTTTATGTGGTATAATATTCGGCGCCGGCCCCATCGTCTAGCGGCCTAGGACAGGTGGTTCTCAGCCATCAGACAGGGGTTCAAATCCCCTTGGGGCTGCGTGTTGCCATCGGGTTGAATTTCTGGTATAATTGTAGCATAAATTTGACCACCGGTCATTGCGAGGAATGTTGTTTATGACGTGGCAATCTCAGATGAGATTGCTTCGCAGAAAACGCTCGCAATGACGCGAGGTGATTGGGGTCGTGGTGTAGCGGTTAACATCCCTGACTGTCGATCAGGAGATCGCGAGTTCGAATCTCGTCGACCCCGCTATATTTTACGCTTCAGAGATTCGAACTGAAAGGGTGCAGGGAAAGAGGTCTTTCCCTGCGTAGTTTGTTTTGGGGGATAGATATTAGGAAGGGGAAACCCCTCTTCCTAAAACGAGTGGAGGCAATGTTTACCGGTTGTAGCAAGGGTACCCTTACCAAAGCTCTGGTAAGGGCTGAGCTAAACCGGTATTGCCGAAACGAAGTGTTCGATTCTCGTCGACCCCGCTACAAAATAAAAAAGGCGGAAGTTTTTGACTCCCGCCTTTTTTTGTGTCCTGTAGGGCAAGGCTTCAGCCTTGCAAAGATACAGCAAACCTAAAGGTTTGCCCTACATTTTAAGAAAACTTAACTGTTACCTGAAGGTTTGCCCTACATCAAATGACAAAGGGCATTCGGATTAGTACATCCCGCCGCCGTAACCGCCACCGCCGCCCGGAGGCATTGGCATTTCTTTTTTCTCTTCGGGTTTTTCCGCTACCAGCGCCTCGGTCGTAAGGAGTAAGGCACCGATGCTGGTTGCATTTTGGAGTTCGGAGCGGACAACCTTGGTCGGGTCAACGATGCCGGCCTTTACCAGGTCATCATAAGCGTTCGTCTCCGCGTTGAAGCCGATACCGCCTTCCTGATTGCGGACGTAGTCGGCGATTACCGAACCTTCCTTGCCGCTGTTTTCCGCAATCTGGCGGATGGGTGTTTCCAATGCCCGCTGGACGATACGGCCGCCTCTTTCTTCTTCTTCATCCCCGAACTTTAGTTTGTCTATTTCACCCACACAGCGCAGGAGTGCCACGCCGCCGCCCGGAACGATGCCTTCTTCCACCGCGGCCCGGGTTGCAGAAAGGGCGTCCTCCACGCGAGCCTTGCGTTCCTTCATGTCGGTTTCGGTTGGGGCGCCCACGTTGATGACCGCCACACCGCCGGCTAATTTCGCCAATCTTTCCTGGAGTTTTTCCCGGTCGTAGTCACTGTCGGTCTTTTCAATCTCTTTCTTTATCTGGTTGATCCGGCCGGTGATGTCAGAGGCTTTGCCCGCACCCTCTATAATGGTGGTGTTTTCCTTGTCAATCACCACCCGCTTAGCCTTGCCTAACATGGAAAGGTCAATGGATTCTAATTTTAGACCCAATTCCTCTGCGACGACCTGACCGCCGGTCAGAACGGAGATGTCTTCCAGCATCGCCTTGCGCCGGTCACCGAAGCCGGGTGCCTTAACCGCAGAGGTAAGAAGGGTGCCGCGAAGTTTGTTTACGACCAGGGTTGCCAGCGCTTCACCTTCTATCTCTTCCGCGATAATAAGAAGCGGTTTGCCTACCTGGGCAATCTTTTCCAGAAGAGGCAGGATGTCTTTAATCGCGGAAATCTTTTTGTCGTAGATAAGGATGTAAGGCTCCTCCAGAATTGCTTCCATCCTTTCCGCATCGGTAATGAAGTAGGGTGAGAGGTAGCCCCGGTCAAACTGCATCCCTTCCACCACCTTCAGGGTCGTCTCGGTTCCCTTGGCTTCCTCTACGGTGATGACGCCGTCCTTGCCGACCTTGTCCATCGCATCCGCGATAATCTTGCCAATCTCATTATCGTTGGCCGCAGCCACGGTGGCGACTTCCTCAATCTCTTTCTTCCCTTTGATGGGTTGACTCATCTTTTTGAGGTTTGCCACTACGGCGTTGACCGCCTTTTCAATACCGCGGCGCAGGTGGACCGGGTTACTGCCGGCGGCTACATACTTCATCCCTTCCTTGACGATGGAATGAGCCAGCAGGACGCTGCTGGTAGTTCCGTCGCCAGCCACGTCGTTGGTCTTGCTGGCAATTTCCCGCGCCAGTTGGGCACCCATATTTTCGTACGGGTCGGTCAGTTCAATCTCCTTGGCGATGGTTACACCGTCGTTGATGACCGTCGGACTCCCGAATTTCTTCTCCAGGATTACATACCGGCCCTTGGGACCCAGGGTTGGTGCAATCGCATTGACTAACATTTCTACGCCCTGTAAAACTTTCCGCCTTGCTTCTTCGTGAAAAATAATCTGTTTTCCAGCCATATTCTTTTCACCTCCCTTACTTGGTTTCTACGATTCCTAAGATATCGCTTTCGTGTAAAACCACATACTCTTCGTTGTCCACGGTCACTTCGCTTCCTGAGTATTTGCCGTAAAGAATCTTGTCTCCGACCTTCACTTCCATCGGCAGGACTTTTCCTTCTTCAGTCACCTTGCCTTTACCAACCGCGACAATCTTCCCCTCCTGGGGTTTCTCTTGGGCGGTATCAGGAAGTACAATGCCCCCCTTACTCTTTCTGAGCGCTTCCAGTGGTTGGATTACCACACGGTCACCCAATGGTCTAATCTTCATACACCTCCCTCCTTTTTTGTTCCGGTTTGCATATCGGAAGCAAGGCTAAAGCCTTGCCCTACGTTACTTCTGTTATTTTAGATTCAGAATTCCGGCAAAGGTTACGAAAATTACAATAATACCATACTTTATCAACAATAGTCAAATCCGAC
>CAZVUE010000033.1:0-9565 GCA_964630335.1 uncultured bacterium
ACGGGTGGTACTGTTTTCACCTCGGCGACGAATCAACCTTCAAAGCGGTGAAGAAAAAAGGGGAGTAAAACCTTTATGGTTTTCTGATTTAAGGTATCATTTTTTACACTTTTTTTAGGTGATATATGGCTAATCAACAGATAAATCCCAAAACTGCAGAAGAACTTCAACAAGTGATTTTACAGGAAAAGAGAAACGGAACTCCGGATATTGAGATTGGACAGAAATACGGAGTCACATTCAAATATATTGAACGGCTTATTACTAAATCCCAGGGACTCAATATTAGTGCCTTCAACATTTCTAAACAAATAAAAACCCTCCACCCCAAAGATTTCAAAGAAGAACAGACCACTGTCTGGAGTTTTAAACAGAGGGGTACCTGGGCAACTCACAGCGGAGAATACAGGGGTAATTGGTCCCCTTATATCCCACGGAACGTAATTCTAAAATACTCAAAGCCCGGTGAAACGGTCCTGGATTACTTCTGTGGAGCAGGAACAACCGCGGTCGAAGCCAAACTGCTGGGCAGAAAGTGCACGGCGCTTGATATCAATGACAAAGCCATTGAATTGGCGAAGAAAAACCTGGATTTCAAGGTATCATCGTCTGAATTGCCCCTCCTTATTGAAAATCCTAATCCGCAAATTTACGAACCGAAATTATTGGTTGGCGACGCCAGAAAGCTATCATTTTTGCCGGACGACTCCGTAGATTTAATCTGCGCTCACCCTCCTTACGCTAATATCCTTCAGTATACAGATTCCAAGGATGGCGATTTATCGTTTTTGGATATAGATGACTTTTTGGAAGAAATGTCAAAGGTTGCCCGGGAAAGCTTTAGAGTGTTAAAGCCGGGAAAACAATGCGCAATTCTGATTGGAGATACAAGACGTAAAAAAAATGTAATTCCGTTGGGGTTTAGATTTATTAGTACTTATTTGGACGCCGGATTCAAATTACGGGAACTGGTTATTAAACGGCAACATAATTGTAAAACCACCGGATTCTGGTATAATAACAGTATAAAATACAACTTCCTCCTTTTAGCCCACGAGTATTTACCGATTTTTGAAAAACCGAATCCGCCGGTTTCTCTAAATCTACAAGAGAAGGAACTCAATTATGGGCCTTCGCTAATACCTGCTTTAGAAAAACCAGTACTAAAAAGGAAATTGGACGGACTTGAGACTACAACCGTTTGGCTCTTTCCAGACAAAGATTTCGAAAAACACCTAAATAAAAACGTTCTGGATAGGTATTCAAAGAACAACGGATTACTTTTCATTAAATCATCGCCTTTATTTCATAGCACATCTCCTTCAGAAATTGAGTGCGTCTTACAGGGCATCCAAAACGTTGTAAAACAAACATTACCTTCTATGAATGGCGGAGGATTTATTGTAGTCCAAGCACAAGATACAAGAGTAAATGAATATGTAGAACCCTTTGCCAAAAGAATAATAGAAATGTTAGCATTTGACAATTTGTGGCTCAGAGAAATCGTGGTAGTTGCTTCTGAAAAACTAAACATCCCGAATTTAGGTGAGCATTTAAAAATAGTGCACCAGTATTTACTGGCCTATGAGGTGAAAAAATGAGAATTAAAGCCGTCCTTTCCTTTATCTTGATATCTTTTTGTATTACAAGCAAGTCGCAAGCCCAAACAGGAGGTCTAATGAATTCCAATATCCCTGTATCAACAAAATGGTTACTCGATGTTGTTGGTGACGCTGGTCGAACGGCGGTTAAGTCAGTATATATGATAGCGTGTCCTAAAACTGGATTAAAAGGAACAGGTTTCTTATTGAAATCTGGACACCTCATCACAAACGAACATGTGATTCGAGGTTGTCAGGCCAATGAAATTATGGCTTGGTCGTCTTTTGGTGTTCAAGTAACATTTCAACGTTTAATTGTCGATGCAAAGCGTGATTTGGCAGTGCTTACACCTGTCGAAAAACAACCTGGCGGACTGACGCTTGGCACAGATGAAAATCTTTTAGTCGGTACTTCTGTATTCACTTGGGGCTTCCCTCTTGGTTATAACGGTCCCGCACCACTTTTTTCTGCTGGTTACCTTTCAGGATTCATTGCCTATCGAAAAGATGCTGATGGAACCAACGTTATTAAACATCTGGTTGTCAATGGGGCATTTAATCCAGGTAATTCAGGAGGACCACTCTTTTCACCCAACAACAAGGTTATTGGAATTGTTGTTAGTAAACACGCGCCTATATCCGAATTTCATCTGTCAGCTATCAAAGCACTGCCTGAAAACCAATCGGGTATAACATTTACGGCTACGGATGACAAAGGAAAACAAACCGTTTTGGTGGAATCGCAGGTTGTTGCTGGTCTCCTACAGTATTTTCGTGATTTGACCCAAGTAATGATTGGAGAGGCAATTTCTGTATCTGAGTTGAAAACATTATTGCAAGAAAACAAAATAACATTACCAGAGTGACTACTTGCACGGTGTACAATAATTGCACAAACGACTCTTTTTTAAATATCATGGGGCTTCGTTTGTGGCGAGAACGTTAGGCACAATCATATTTTCGATTTTTTAGTTGTTGATATTGCTCAAAAAAGGAAGAACTCACATACGAGGAGGAATAATACGATGGCAAAAGAAAAAACGATAATCACAGGTAAACCGATAGCAATAAATGGTTCGCTATCCCGTCCAGAGATTGTCCAGAAAGTCGTTAATATATTTATACAGACCGAGATGAATCACCCTCGTCCCGGCACGGTATTCTTCTATCCGGTAGAAAACCTGCCCGAAGGTCAACTTTTACTACGCCGGCCGGCTGGCCTACGAAAGTGGAACTTTGATTTTAAGGTGGAAGTAACCGAAGATTTCGGACTCGGTAGGGGCTCGCATGCTGAAATGCTTTCAGATTTCCAAAGCAAGAAGGATGAGAACCAGGAGAAATTTGAAGATTTGTTTCAGGCGCTCACTGTAATCTACAACTGTACGGAAAATGATGTTGATGCGGTATTGCAAAGATATCCCGATATAAAAACAGCATTCAAGACAGGCGCAAAAGTAGATGTTCTTTTGAAAGTCACAAAATGGATGTTTATCATGGAAGATATTGTATATTGGAATTACAAAGGCAGGGCAAAATTATACGAACACATAAGAGAAGAAACAAGATAAGATATGGACATTGACAAATACATAAACAAGGTTTTTCAAAAAGATATTATGGAAGTCCTCAAGGAACTGCCGGCGCAAAGTGTTGACATGGTTTATGGAGATCCTGATTACAATGTCGGGATAAAATATGGGGATAAATCGTATACCAAAACTTTTAAAGAATATATTGAATGGTATATTGAGTTAGCAAAGGAATCTCTCCGGGTTCTTAAAGATACCGGAAATATGTTTTTGATAAACTATCCAAAACAAAATGCATATTTAAGAGTAAAATATTTAGACGCTGCGTGTTACAAGGTTTCTGATTACGTCTGGACATATAATACAAATGTGGGACACAGCCCTAAGAGATTTACAACCGCACATAGAAGTATTCTGCATTGCAGGAAGAGTAAAGATAATAAATTTTACAAAGAGAATGTAGCCGTCCCTTATAAAAATCCAACGGACAAACGAATTTTACATAATTTGGCTAATGGCTCAAAAGGAAGAATGCCTTATGATTGGTTGTATTTTGACCTGGTGAAAAACGTGAGCAAAGAAAAAACATTTCACGCCTGCCAAATTCCACAGCAACTCTCAGAGATGTTAATCAAATCCTGTACCATGCCAGGGGACATTGTTTTAGTACTTTTCGGTGGGAGCGGTTCAGAACTGGAAATATGCAAAGTCTTGAAGAGGCAGTATATCTCTGCAGAAATTGATGAAAAATACCACAAAATGATTGTAGATAGACTAAACAAGGGAAAAATCGAAGAAAAATATCGGTTGAACGTTAAAAAATATGAGATTGAAAATATACAGCCACAACTCGCGCTTCTTGAAAAACAAAAAGAATATCTGGATAGAAATAGAAGATGAATTCGCGGGAAAGGCTAAAGGCGATACTTACCGGACAAATTCCGGACCGGGTGCCGATTTCAACCTACGAACTGTGCGGGTATAACAGCCAGGCGTTTGAGAATAATGACCCCTCCTACGCTAAACTGATGGAGAGCATCCGGAAAAAGACCGACTGTATCTGTATGTGGAACCCCGGTTCCAACGCAACCCTTCTGGAATCGTCCTATCCGGTCAAAACCGAAGTGGAACAAAAAAAGGAGGGGGACTTTACGGTTACTCATACGGTATTCCACACTCCCAGGGGAAACATCAAACAGACGACCAAGGTTATGGATAATGTTCACACTACCTGGCAGACGGAACACCTGTGTAAAAACACCGAGGACGTGGATAAAGTTCTTTCGGTTCCGTATGAGCCGGTCTGCTATGATGCTTCAGATTTTGCCCGGATAAAAAAAGAGGTGGGTAAAAACGGAATTATTATGGCTTCTTTGTCTGACCCTCTCTGCGCGGCTGCGCCTTTAATGGAGTTCGGCGCCTACACGGTTTGGGCGATGACCGAAACTGAACATTTTGCTAAAACGATATTGGTTATCCGGGAGAGGATGAAGGAAAATCTGAAACGGATGCTGGAGTCTAACGTGTCTGACCTCTACCGAATCTGCGGGCCGGAGTATGCCACGCCACCTTACCTGCCGCCCCGGTTTTTTCAGCGGTTTGTGGTTCCGTACGTTGCGGAAATGGTTGACTTAATCCATCAGAAAAGAGCCAAAGCCCGGCTCCACTGCCACGGCAGAATCAGAAAGGTTTTGGATATGATTTTAGATACCGGTGCGGACGGTATTGACCCCTGCGAAGCGCCACCGGACGGCGATATCACCCTGGCGGAAATAAAGGAACGAACCGGTTCCCGAATATGCCTCTTTGGGAATCTGCAGTTAAAACTATTGGAACAGGGAACCGGGAAAGAGGTAGAAACCGCGGTAAAGGAATGTATGTCTGCAGCAAAAGAAGGCGGCGGTTACGTAATTATGCCCACCGCGGCACCCATAAATTCTCCGCTGGCAGAAAAGACGGGAAAGAACTACCTTCGCTTTATAGACACCGCTCTGGAGTATGGAAAATATTGAAACGGAAAAGCCGGAAGCCGAACTGGTAGCCCGGGCAAAGATTGGTGACCATCTATCTTTCGAAAAACTACTGAAGAAATACGAAGTCCAGATATATAACTTAGCCTACCGGATGCTGGGCAACCGTTCAGATGCGGCTGATGTTTTACAGGAAGCGGCTCTTAAGGCTTACCAGGCTTTGCCCCGGTTTCAGGGACGTTCCAGTTTTGGCACCTGGTTCTACCGAATCGCCGCCAACCTGTGTCTGGTCCTGATCCGCAACCACAAACATAAACAGGTACCCATTTCGCTTGATACGATGTTAAGCAGAAAGGGAAGTAGCCAGGAAGAAGAAAAGACCTTTGAAATTGCAGACTGGTCCCATAATCCGGCCGCTTCCTTAGCCAATAAGGAATTACATAAAATCCTTTCGGATAGTATCGCCACCCTGCCGGCTATTTATCGTTCGCCTTTTGTTCTCTACGAAATGGAGGACCTGCCGGTTAAACAAATCAGCGAAGTTCTCCGAATCAGCGAACCCGCGGTCAAGACAAGGCTCCACCGCAGCCGCCTCCTTTTGCGGGAGAAACTTTCCGAATATTTTGAGCATCTAAAAAAATGACCCTCTGCAGGGGTCATTCCGGCATGCTTTAAGCCGGAATCTATTGGATTCCCGATTAAGACACTCGGGAATGACAGGTTAACTATGGTTATAATGTGTCGCCGGTACTGGATTTCTTTTCCCGCCTACCTGGAAGACGACATAGGTCCGGACTTGAGTCAGATTTTAAAGAGACATTTAGCAATCTGCCCGGCCTGTCTTGCCCGGTTAGAAACACTTCGCAAGACGATTGACCTCTGCCACGAGTTACCCCTCCTTCCGGTTCCGGACGAACTACACCGGAAAATTATGGAAAGTCTGCCGGTGAGCGTGAAACTGACGTCTTTCACCATGCATCTGATTATTCGAAAGAGTAAAATGAGAAAAAGGGAGAAAAAAAAGAGAAGGAATTAGAAATTTGTTTGGAGAATGAATCGGGAGGTGGGTCATGAAGAAAAAGCACATGTTGATGGGGGTTTTCGCGACCGCAATGTTGGTTGGATTCGGGGCTGCCAAAATCTTGGTTGGATTCAGGGCTGTCAATACGTTCTCCAAGGACGCTACTGCGGTCCGGGCCGGTGACACAGCCCTGTCGGACACGGGAAATGCACCGTTGGTCGATGGGAGGGCCGAAAGGGATAATTTTTACAGCCAGGTAGGGAAACTCCTACAAGCAGAGAAATTTGACCAACTGGACGCCATGGTCGATAACCTGCGCAACACCAGACCGCACTTGCTCGGAGGCGGTTCCAAACTGGCCCTGTTCTATTCGGATTTGGAATCCTGGGGAAAGTTGGAAGACCGGCTCCAACTGTTTCAGAAATGGGCTGATGCCAGGCCTGATTCGGCAACGGCCCGCATCGCTTTGGCATGGGGCTATATCAACTATGCCTGGCAGGCGCGCGGAAGCGGTTGGGCTTCAGAAGTCAAAAAGGAAGGGTGGAACTTGTTTGCTGAACGTCTCAAAAAATCCCGGGGGATACTGGAAGAGACCGAAAAGATGACCACAAAAGACCCCTACCTGTATTATGATTTCATCTGGGTTGCTATCGGCGAGGGTTGGGACCGCGAAAAGATGGAAGAGGTCTTCAAAAAAGGCGTGGCGGCAGATCCGACCTATTACCCGCTCTATTTCAGCAAGGCAAACTACTTGCTGCCACGCTGGCATGGAGAACCGGGAGACTGGGTGAAATTTGCGGAAGAAGCGGCTGACATGACTAAAAAGACTGAAGGCTCCTCACTTTATGCCCGTATAATCCAGTTTATAATTTTAAAGCACAGAGGCACGGCGGAGTTTAAACTGGATACCGGGATTTTTGAACGGAGTGACATCT
This sequence comes from uncultured bacterium, assembly GCA_964630335.1. Classification (GTDB taxonomy): domain Bacteria; phylum Ratteibacteria; class UBA8468; order MWAK01; family MWAK01; genus CAZVUE01. The sequence continues at coordinate 7,057 of CAZVUE010000033.1, forward strand.
TCTGGCCGAAACTCAAGCAGGGATATGAAGATAAAGCCCGGCTCTATCCGGGTTCGTTGGAAGACGCACACGCGTTTTGCTTCTTTGCCTGCCTGGCGCAAGACCGGGAAACGGCAAAACGGCTTTTTGCACGCATCGGTAACCGCCCCAACGAAGAGATATGGGGGAAAAGGAGAAGTTTTGAAAGACTGCGGAACCTGGTCAACGATGAGACCGACGACGACCCTGCTTTCAGAAAGAAGATATCGCGGTTCTATCAGACAGCAAACGATGTTCAAGATCACATGGAACAAGCATACATTTTCAATAATAGGGGTGCCTCCGCAGAAGCGATCCTTCAGTATAGCAAGGCGCTGAAACTCGACCCGGACCTCGAAGGGGCTTATTGGGCACGCGGGAATATCTATTTCTTTGCGAAGGAGTATGACAAGGCTATCCCTGATTTTACCGAGGCGATAAGGATCAACCCATCCAACGCCGACATTTATATTAACCGCGGAAGCTCCTACGGCGAAAAAGGGGAATATGACAAAGCTATTTCAGACTATACCCGGGCGATCGCGCTGAACCCGAGTTTGTCGCAGGCCTATCTGTACCGAGGGGTCGTCTATTTTCGAAAAGGCAATTATGACAAGACATGGGAGGACGTCCAAAAGGCCCAGAGTTTAGGCTATCAGGTCGATCCCAGATTCCTCGAAACTATTCGGATTCACCGGGGAAAATGACGCGCCGCGGCCGAAGGTCGGACCTTCAATTTTAAACATGCCTATTTTCTGTTATCGGTGCGAAACATGCGGGTTCTATTTTGAAAACCTGGTGCGGTCGGAAAATGACGAGCCGCAAGACTGCCCCAAGTGTTCCGGAAAGGTAAAAAAAGAATTCGCTCCTTTTGCCATCGGCAAAGGTAGTTCCCCTTCTTCCAAGCGCAGTTCCTGCGCCGGCTGCGGCGCCGGCTCCTGCCGGAGTTGCCATAAATAATGGAGATCAAGGGATTTCGGAAAGTTTCTTTTATTGACTATCCGGGCAAGGTATCCGCGGTAATCTGGACCCCCGGCTGTAACTTCCGCTGCCCTTTCTGCTATAATACTGACCTGGTTCTGAACCCTTCCTCCCTTCCGTCTTACCAGGAAGAAGAGGTCTTAAATCATTTAAACAAAGAGAAAAAATTTCTTGACGGCTTAGTTATTACCGGCGGAGAACCCCTCCTTCAGAAAGACCTCTCTGAATTTATCAGTAAGGTTAAGAAGAAAAATTTCCTGGTAAAAATAGATACCAACGGCTCATTTCCAGAACTCCTCCAGAATCTCATCGAGCAGACCTTGATAGATTTCGTCAGCATGGACATCAAAGCGCCTTTAGAGGAAGAAAAATATTGCTTAACAGCCGGACTGGGAACAAAAGATGTCCGGCATATTCTTGCCAGTGTAATTCAGACCATTGACTTACTTCTCTCTTTGACGGTAGAATATGAACTGCGCACCACCGTGGCGCCGGGTATTTTGACCGAGGAAGACTTCCTGGAAATAGGCCGGTTTGTCAAAGGACGAAGTAAAGAAGGGGTTCCGCCCAAACGTTATGTGGTTCAAAACTTCTTTCCGGCACCCACCATAAATCCGGAATTCAGTACCGGAAAACCGTGGGAACCGGAAAGAATAAAAGGACTAAAAGAGAACCTGCAGCCATTTTTCCAGGAAGTTCTTATTAGGAGCAGATAAAGAGGAAAACGCAGTAACGTAGGGCAAGGCTTTAGCCTTGATTCCTGATATGCAACCCTAAAGGGTCGCCCTACATTTATGAGTATTATACCAAGAGGTAACGTGAAACAGATAAAAAAGAAAGGAAGGCTCTGGACTTTAGTTCTATCCGTATTGCTCCTATCGGGCGGATTACTCTTCGCACAGCAATCAAAAGGCGGGTCCCCTACCATCAAGGTAGGGGGATTGCTTGATAAAACCGCACCAGGTTTTACCGCCACGCTTCTGGATGGGAAGACCATCAGTTTGAACAGTCTAAAAGGAAAAGTCATCATCCTGAACTTCTGGGCAACGTGGTGTCCGCCCTGCCGGAAGGAAATTCCGGAATTTATTAAATTTTACCAGAGGTATACCAGCCAGGGCATAGAGTTACTCGGCATCAGCGTTGACGACGATGAGTCGTCTTTACGCCAGTTTGTCCAGGCTTCCAAAATCAACTATCCGGTCGCCTGGGACAGGAGTGGCCGGGTATCATCATTATACGGAGGTATCCGTTCTATTCCTACCACCTTTGTCATCGACCGCAAAGGTGTGATAAGAAAAAAGTTTGTCGGCTCGCTCAGTCGGGACCAACTCATCCAGGCAGTTCAGCCATATCTAAAATGACGTCCTTTGTCATCCTGAAACGTAGTAATTCAGGATCTATCGTTTAGATGCTGAAATGAATTCAGCATGACACAAAGGCGAGACGGCGTTCACTGAATATTTACAATGGAACTATGTGTTTCAACCTTTATCTGTTATAAAGAATCGTT
>CAZVUE010000034.1:0-1160 GCA_964630335.1 uncultured bacterium
GTGGCAGTTCCAGAGCCATTGAAAGGGTCTAATAGAAGTGAATCCTGATTTAACTTAAAAGCATTAAGTAAAGTCCTCACTACCCGAGGATAAAATTTGCCTTTGTAGGGATAAAGATTATGAAACGCATAGGCATTGGTATCGCCAAATTTATCCACTAATTCGGTGTAAAGGGTTATTTTTTCTTTTACTTTTTCCAGATGGGCTATTCTTAATCTTATAAAATCCTCATCGCCCTTTAAATTAACCACTCTATTTACTGGGTCAATAGAATATTCTTTGGTTAAACCCTGTAATTCCAAATCTAAAAATTCCAAATCGGCCAGGGTCTGCATCCAGAAACCAAATATGGTATCTCCTTTGGGGAGGATATAATTTGCAAATTCCTTAGCATAAGCCTCCATTATTTCTTCATAAGATGGGAACTCATAGGTGCCGAACATGGTAGTTTGTGTTGTCGTTTGTTTTTCGCTCTCAGTATTTTTAATCATAATTTTTCCTCATATGAAACGCAGATAATAAATGGTGGCGCCAATCATCCCTAAAAGTGCCATCAGGTTCAGCCGGAACTGGATTCCGAAGGTAAGTTTCAGAAAAATCAGGTTAATCTCACCCGGTCCAAAAGACGGGATGGCGGTAGCGGTAAAGAACTGGTAAACTCCAGACTGGGGGCTGACCAGAATTCCGATTATCTCGCCGACCGCACTTCCGATTAAAGCGGATACCAAAAGAAAGAGCAGAAAAAAACCGACACCTTTTTTCATATTTACAAGGCTAAAGCCTTGCCCTACGAAATGTAGGGCAAACCTTTAGGTTTGCTTATTTATTGGTAAATTCAATAAGGGCCTGAATCTTGGCTAAAGCCTTACCGGAGTCAATTACTTCTTCCGCATACGCCACGCCTTCTTTCCAGTTTTTTACTCTGCCGGCAGCCAGAAAGGCGGCCGCTGAATTCATAAGGACGATGTTGCGCGGGGCGCCTTGCTTCCCTTTCATGACGGCAAGGATTATCTCCGCGTTATCCTCCGCAGTCCCACCCCGGATGTCATCCAGGTCTGCCCGGGGCAGACCAAAATCTTCCGGCTGGACAAGGTAGTTGGTAACCTTACCTTTTTTCAACTGAGAGATATTAGTTTTCCCAACGATACTGATTTCGTCAA
>CAZVUE010000034.1:1260-2987 GCA_964630335.1 uncultured bacterium
CTGCCTTCACCACAGACGACAAAGGCGCTCCGGCTGCCCAAATTAGCCAGTACCCGGGCTATCTTTTCGGTCAGTCCTGCTTCGTAGACACCCAGCACCTGGACGTTGGCACCCGCGGGATTGGTTAAAGGTCCCAGGAGGTTAAAGATGGTACGGATACCCATCTGAACCCGAACCGGAAGGGCAAATTTCATCGCGCTGTGGTATAAGGGCGCAAAGAGAAATCCAATGCCCACCTTATGGAGGCATTCCCTTACCTGTTCCGGAGTAATGTCGATATTAACACCCAGGCAACGGACCACATCCGCGCTTCCGCATCGGCTGGAGACCGAGCGGTTACCGTGTTTGGCGACCAGATACCCTCCGCCCGCCACCACAAAGGCGGTTGCGGTAGAGATATTAAAGGTATTGGTGCCGTCACCGCCGGTACCGCAGGTATCCACAATCGTCTCCCGGTCAACGTTGATGTCGTCCCGGTCTAAACCGATGGCGTCTTTGTCAATCTCAATCCGCAGAGCCTTGGCACGCATCACCTTAGCGCATCCGGTGATTTCCGCCACGGTCTCACCCTTCATCCGCAGACCCATCAGGAAAGCCGCGATTTGAGCCTCGGTGGCTCTGTCTTCCATAATTTCGGTCATCGCAGAAACCGCTTCCTCTTCGGAGAGGTTTTCTGCCTTCGCCAGTTTGGCAATAATCTCTTTCATCTGTCTTTAAATCTTACCACCATCCATAAAAATAAGTCAAAATTTGTGGTATAATAGTTGTAATGAAAAAAGTGGGTGTAGGAGTGATTGGGTTCGGTACCGTGGGTACCGGTGTGGTCAAGGTCCTCCTGAAGCGGAAGAACCTTCTGGCACAGCGGAGCGGTTTTTTGCCGGAACTCCTAACGGTCGTAGATATTGACCTGAAGAAACGCCGTTCAGTTTCAGTCCCACCAAAAATTTTAGACAACGATGTGCGCAAAGTACTGGATAATCCTGAAATCAAGATTGTAGTGGAACTGGTCGGCGGAATAGAACCCGCGAGTTCTCTCATTCTGGAGGCACTGAAGAAAGGGAAGTCGGTCGTTACCGCCAACAAAGCCCTTTTGGCAGAAAAGGGTGACCGGATATTCTATGCCGCGGAAAAGTACGGCTGCCACTTCGGTTTTGAGGGTTCGGTCGGTGGTGCCATACCTATCATTAAGTCATTACGCGAAAGTTTTGTGGCTAACCGCATTACCTCCCTTTACGGAATTCTCAACGGTACCACAAATTTCATCCTTAATAGAATGGCAGAAGAAAGAATCTCTTTAGAAAAGGCGCTTAAGACCGCTCAAAAGGCTGGTTTTGCGGAAAAAGACCCTCACCTTGACCTTTCCGGTCTGGATTCTTCCCACAAACTTTCGGTTCTGGCGACTCTGATTACCGGAAGGTTCTTCCCGGCTTCAGGTATCCTGACCGAAGGAATTGCCGGAATTACTTTAGAGGATTTACAGTACGCTGACGAATTGGGCTATTGCGTCAAACTCCTCTCCATTTTACGATGCGGCAGAGAAGGGACCAGTTTAGCAACCTATCCGGCGTTAATTCCTAAACAGCACCTGCTCAGTTCTATACGGGACGTCTATAACGCTATCTATCTCACCGGTGATTTAATCGGTGAAAGTCTCCTCTTCGGCAAGGGTGCGGGTATGGACCCAACCGCCAGCAGTGTGGTGAGCGACATTATGTCCATCGGTAAGA
>CAZVUE010000034.1:3087-9397 GCA_964630335.1 uncultured bacterium
CCTTTAGAACGGCTCGCCCGTTACTATCTCCGTTTCACCGCTCTGGACCAGCCGGGTGTTTTAGCCAAGGTTTCTGCGGTTCTGGGCAGATTTGGCATCAGTATCGCCTCCTGTATCCAGATGACCGAGCCGCGACCCAGGAAGGCGGTTCCGGTGGTTTTCCTTTCGCATAAAGCCAGAGAGGAAGCGGTGCAAAAAGCGATAGCCATAATTGATAGATTACCGGTAATCAAAGCCAAAACGGTTTTAATGCGCTTAGCCTTCGACGAATAAATTTTTATTAACGTAGTGCGACCCTTTCAGGGTCGCTTAATAAAGCGAGGCTGAAAGCCTCGCACTACAAGTAACCTATGGATATAAGTAAATACTCCGGGGTGATTGAACGGTACCGCAAATACCTGCCGGTCAGCGAAAAGACGCCGGTGGTTACCCTTCTGGAAGGTAACACCCCGCTTATCCCTTCGGTTTCTTTAGGAAAGAGACTTCGGCTCCGGCTCTATTTTAAGTTTGAGGGCGCTAACCCTACCGGCTCCTTTAAGGACCGGGGGATGACCCTGGCAATCTCCAAGGCGAAGGAAGAGGGAAAGAATTCGGTAATCTGCGCCTCTACCGGAAACACTTCTGCCTCAGCGTCTGCTTACGCGGCCCGGGCCGGATTGAAAGCGCTGGTCATCGTTCCGGAGGGTAAGATTGCCCTGGGTAAATTAGCCCAGGCGTTAATTTACAATGCCAGGGTTGTCCAGATTAAGGGTAACTTTGATACTGCGCTCAAATTAGTTCGGGAAATCTGCGAAACCTATCCGGTTGCTCTGGTCAATTCGGTTAACCCTTACCGGATTGAAGGGCAGAAGACCGCATCGTTTGAAATCATAGACACGTTGGGCGAGGCGCCGGAATACCAGGTTCTGCCGGTGGGCAACGCCGGCAACATCACCGCTTACTGGAAAGGGTATCAGGAGTACCATCATCTGGGTAAAGTTAGGAGTCTGCCCAAGATGTTGGGGTTTCAGGCGGAAGGTTCGGCGCCCATTGTGCTGGGACATCCGGTGGAAAAACCGGAGACGATTGCCACCGCCATCCGGATTGGCAACCCGGCCAGTTGGAAGACCGCGGTGTCTGCCCGGGACGAATCCGGAGGAAGGATTGAAACGGTGAGCGATGCTGAGATTATCGAAGGTTCTAAACGCCTGGCTGAAGAAGAGGGCATATTTGCGGAACCTGCCTCGGCCGCTTCAGTGGCTGGTCTCTGGAAATTAGCCCGGGCCGGATACTTCCCTAAAGATGCCCTGGTTGTTTCCATCCTTACCGGACACGGTCTGAAAGACCCGGAGTTCGCCTTAAGAGAGTGCCGTCTGGGTGAAGCGCTCCCTCCGGACTTAAAAACCATCGCCTCTGCCTGTGGTTTGTAACGAACCCCATTTTCAGGCATCTAACTATAAGAGAAGTAAGGTAAATTGGTAGTAATGTAGTGCGAGGCTTTAGCCTCGCTTGGCGACCCTAAAAGGGTCGCACTACAATTAGACGGTGTTCACTGACATATTTAACCTTTACGAGGAGTAAAAAATGGCAAAAGAAAAGATTATCGGTATTGACTTAGGCACCAGCAACTCAGCCGCGGCTGTCTACGAAGCAGGCCGGCCGACCATAATTCCCAGCGCGGAAGGGATGACCGTCTCCGGAAAAGCCTTTCCTTCCTACGTTGCTTTCACCAAGGACGGTCAGATTCTGGTAGGTGAACCCGCCCGTCGTCAGGCGGTTGCCAATCCGGACGGTACTATCCTGGGCGCCAAGCGTAAGATGGGTACGGACTACAAATATAATATCTTTGGTAAAGAGTATACACCCCAGCAGATATCCGCTTTCATCCTCCAGAAGATAAAAAAAGACAGCGAAGCTTTTCTCGGTGCCGAGGTGAAGAAAGCGGTCATTACGGTGCCGGCCTACTTTAACGACAACCAGCGCCAGGCGACCAAAGATGCCGGCACCATCGCCGGCCTGGAGGTAATCCGCTTAATCAACGAACCGACCGCGGCCGCCTTTGCCTACGGTCTGGACAAGATTGAACAGGCGCTGAGGGTCCTGGTCTTTGACATCGGCGCCGGTACCCTGGATGTTACCATTATGGACCTGGATAAGGGTGTGGGCAAGGTTATCTCCACCAGCGGAGATACCCAGCTGGGCGGTCTGGATATGGACAATTTGGTTATTGATTATATTGTTGCGGAATTCAAGAAAGAGACCGGCCTGGATTTAAAACAGGACAAGATGGCGCTGCAGCGTGTCCGTGAGGCTGCGGAAAAGGCAAAGATTGAACTCTCCACCACCCTGGTAACCGATATTAATCTCCCTTACATCACCGCAGACAGTACCGGTCCCAAGCATCTGACGATGTCCATCCGCCGCGCTACCTTGGAAGAGTTAATCCGGCCCATTCTGGACCGTTGTGAAGGTCCCTTAAACCAGGCAATTTCTGACGCCAAGTTAACCCCAAAAGAGGTCGCCCGAATCATCATGGTCGGTGGTCCAACCCGGATGCCCAGTGTTCAGGCGTTCCTGGAAGACATCATCGGCCGGAAAGCCGAACGCGGGGTTGACCCGATGGAGTGCGTGGCGATTGGTGCCGGTATCCAGGGAGCGATTCTGGCCGGTGACCTCCAGGATAAAGAGTTGTTGCTTCTGGACGTAACGCCTCTTTCGTTGGGTATTGAAACCCTGGGTGGCGTAACGACCAACCTCATCCAGCGCAATACCACCATTCCCACCCGGAAGAGCCAGATTTTCACCACCGCGGCTGACGGTCAGACCGCGGTTGACATCCACATCCTCCAGGGTGAACGGCCGATGTCTGCGGATAATGTTTCCCTTGGCAGTTTTCAACTCACCGGCATTCCAGCCGCTCCCCGGGGAATGCCCCAGATTGAGGTTGAGTTTGACATTGACGCCAACGGAATTCTGAACGTCTCGGCCAAAGACAAAGGGACCGGCAAGGAACAATCCATCAAGATTACCGCTTCCACCAAACTCTCCAAGGAAGATATTGACAAGATGGTCAAGCAGTCGGAGCAGTTTGCGGACGCAGACCGCAAGAAGAAAGAAGTAATTGAGACCGCCAACCAGGCCGACAACCTTGTCTACACCACGGAAAAGACCCTCAAAGAGCACGGCTCCAAACTTCCCGAGGAAGAACGCCGGAAGATTGAGGAGAAGATTTCTGTCCTGAAGAAAGAATTGGAATCCCCGACCAAGACCGTAGAATCCTTAAAGCGGGCGATGGAAGACCTGACCCAGGCCGCCTACAAATTAGCCGAGATTCTCTACAAGCAAACGCAGGGACCGGGTGGACCCACCGGTGAACAGCCCGGCGGTCCGGGAACAGGTCCCGAGGGACCGGGCCCCCAGGAGCCGGGTTCTGAAGAATCCGGGGAAGAGAAGAAGAAAGGCGAAGGTCCGGTCATCGACGCGGAATTCAAAGAACAGTAAGGTCTTAAAAAAATCATGCTCTCTTTGATTTGCTTAAACTATAAACAATTTAGTATAATAAAAATATGCTCAAGAATGATTTGATCAGAGATTTGGAAAAGAAGCGTGGTAATTCACGTTTAATTTCCTATGTAACCGGTGATAGGGTACCTTTTGCTACACGTCTTGCCGGAGATGTGGTTCCATTGCTGAGTAATATATTAGACAAGATAGGAAAGGTCAAAAAAATAAGTTTGTTCCTTTATACCAGTGGCGGCGATATGCTCGCGCCTATCCGAATTGTTAAATTGATTCGTAATCACTGTGATGATTTTGAGGTATTGGTTCCGTATAAAGCACACAGTGCCGGTACCTTAATCGCTATGGGTGCAGATAGGATTGTAATGAGCAAACTTGGCGAACTAACGCCAGTTGACCCTACTACTGGCCACCCATTTAATCCTCAAAATCCGACAAATCCTCAACAGCGTCTTGAAATCAGTGTCGAGGACCTCAATTCATACTTTCTATTTGCGAAAGAAAAGGCGGGGGTTAAAGACGAACAAATGGGAGAGATATACAAATTCCTTGTTGATAAATTACACCCCTTAGCTATCGGTAATGCTTATCGGGCATACAGAATGGCAAGGATGCTAACCGAACGCCTTCTGTGGCTTCATATGGACAAAAAGAAAGAGGAAGATAAAATTAAGAAAATTATCAAAGAGATTACTGGTGACATTACGATTCATGCTTATCCTATAGATAGAGATGAGGCAGCAGATCTTGGTTTAAAAGTAGAAAAGGCAGATGAGGTTAACGATAAGTTAATGTGTCAAATTTATGAAGAATATGCAGAAGAGATGAAGTTTGGTCAGCCATTCTACCCGAATGAATTGTTAATGGGTAAAGAAATGGTTGAGGTAGAAAAAGCAGGTGCTTATCTCGAATCTACCGATTTATCATATCAATTCACATTTACTGGCAAAGTCCAAAAAATCATTCGTAATAACCAGCCTGCAGTTGATATTAACTTTGAGTCTCAATTGTGGGTTAAGAAATAGGAGAATTATGGAAACAACAATTGATTACACAACTGCAAAGAAAGCAGGAATGATGAAACTCATGGGAGCGCCCCCGCAAATAAACAGGCCAATGAAAGAACAAGTTGGAGATTCAAGTTGGGGTAGTTTGTGGTTGTCTGAGAGATCGCTAACAGCACCTATAACAGGTCCTGTAACATATTGGCTGCCTTGGGAGAGCCTCTTAGAAAAGGAGATGGTCGACGGTTCGTCTGTTTTAATACTCCCCCGTAGACTTATAGATCCTCTTTATGGTCGGATGGAGTTAGATGCCTGGTTGCGGGATAAATCTTCAGGTGCGCCATCAATAGAAGAAGTTTGGCGAATAACAGAAAAATTGCCGTCCCTAACAGACCTCCTCTTAGAAGAACGAAACAATGAGTAAATGGCTAAGTATTTTCTTGATTCAAGCGCTCTCACTAAAAGATATAAGCAAGAATCAGGGTCTAGCTTTGTAAATAGTTTGTTTGAGGGAGCACACGAATTATTTTATCTCAACCTTGCCATTATAGAAGTACGGAAGATTTTTTATCGTTTATGTAAGTATCCTCAACATCTTCCAAGCGACACCCAGATTACAGAATCAGAGTTTAGAAGTTTAGAAAGTAGATTCAAAACCGATTTACAGCAGATGCAAAGGGTTCAACTAACCGAAGAAATGGTGCTACGCGCAACGGACATACTCGAAAAGATATGGATTAAATCTATTTTTGACTTAGCGCAACTTACCGCTTATCTTGTAATCAGAGAAGAACACCCTGACATGATTTTTGTTTGTTCAGATTCTAATTTAATTGAGGCGGCAAGACAATTTGTTTCCGAAAGTGTTATTGCAATACCAGGTGGAGGTAACTACTACTGATTGGGACGTGTCTTCTCTAAGGGACAACCCCTAAGGATTCGCCGGTCATCGGAACGAAACGGACCGGAATGATTGACTTTTCGGTAATTTTACCCTTTGTCTTTCGCAGTAACTTCAATTCCTGGAAATATTCACCTACCGGGATAACCATTTTGCCACCTTCCGCCAGTTGCTCGACTAAAGGCTGGGGGATATAGGCCGGTGCACAGGTGACGATGATTCCGTCAAAAGGTGCATACTCTTGCCAACCCTGATAACCGTCACCACATTTTACCAGGACATTTTTATAACCTAACTTCTTCAACCTTTCTCCAGCACTTTCGGCTAAAGGTTTTAGAATCTCAATGGTGTATACCTTCCGGGCAAGTTCAGATAGGATGGCCGCCTGATAACCACTGCCGGTGCCTATCTCTAAAACTTTTTCTTTACCCTTCAATTCCAAAAGTTCAGTCATCAAGGCAACGATGTAGGGTTGGGAGATAGTCTGACCTTCACCAATCGGCAGGGGATTATCTTCGTAAGCAAAGGGCCGGTACTTTTCGGGAACGAAAAGGTGCCTTTCTACTCTTTCCATAACCGCCAAGACCCTTTCATCCCGCACGCCCCTTGCCCTTATCTGGGTTTCAACCATTTCCTTCCGGAGATTAGCATAGTTAGGGGCTGTCGCAGAATAAAATTGCCTATTTGGAGTCCCTGATTTGAGGTCAGTGCAAGGCGCGACGAAGGTTCTGTGCCCTCTGTGGCACATAACCGAGAAGCAACGCCGCAATGACCCAAAGATGGGATTCCCCGAAGGGCCAGGCCGCTTTTGGGCTGCGACTGCGTCGCTCATCGCTTGCGTAGTACAGTGACTACGCCAGCTTCTTCGCTCCTTGTCTCGCTCCAAAATCACCTCTGGCAAATAGGC
>CAZVUE010000035.1:0-9332 GCA_964630335.1 uncultured bacterium
CTTGAGGAATAATAAGATATTTCCCCCCTTTAAGGCGAGCTATAATTTTTCTTTTTACTAAATCAGAGATAAATTTCTTGGCAGCATTAAAATTAGTACTATTTATCCTTATGACATCACTTATGGTAAAAAAGGTTTTGTTTTCTTCAAAAAGCCGGGTTATTAAATTTGCACTGGTTTTACCTAAAGTTTTCATATTTGTCCACCATTCGGGTAATAAAAGTAACCCGGTAAGTTACATTTTATACATAGATAGTTGATTTGTCAAGTCGTCCCTATTCTTTGGTCCCGGCGGGGGAACGATAGAATCAGGAGCAGGAGGTGGTGAGCCAGTCTAAGTATTCCTGGCTGCCGGCGATGATGGGCAGGGCAATAACCTCTGGAACCTCGTAGGAGTGTACCTTTTTTACCACCCGAATAATCTTCTGAAAAAGTTTACGTTTTGTCTTTGCCAACAAGAGCACTTCCGGGCAGGAATTTATTTTGTCTTTCCACCAAAAGTATGACTTTACTCCGCCCATTATATTTACACAGGCGACCAATTTTTTAGCCAGTAACACATCTTTAATCTTCTCCGCCTCTTTTCTGGACCCGGCGGTAATCATCACCACAATATTCTGCGTATTCTTCATGCCAATATTCTATCTTGAGATAAGTTTTCTGTCAACAATTGTCCGGTCTTGCCCTGAAAACCTGTAAATGCCATTCCGCAGAACTTTTGATGGTGGCGCTGGCGGCTCACTACCGGAGGGAAGAGATTATTTGAGGAATCAGGCCTCTACTTTGCCAGGCCGCAGATTTTGTCAACCAGTCCGGAAACGGCCTCTATCTTTTCAATCTGGCCGACCTGAGAGATTTCATCGGAAACCCCCAGGATGAGCCGGGGCGCAAAAAGGTCGATTACCTGCCGGGTGAAGTCAAGCAGTTTTTCCGTCGGGTGGTTTGCCAAAAAGTCAATGGCGGGCAGGAGGTCCAGCACGACCATCCTGTCGCCGACCGCCTTCTTAATCTGTTCCAGGGTTAGGTCGCCCATCGGCGCCGGCGTGAGCGCTTCCACCCCATCAAGATGCGTGTCGGGCAGAAGAGGAAGGATGTGTCGGGAGTTGCCGTCCCAGTGCGAATGCACGAAGCGGTCGGCCGAATGAAGGCGTTTGGCGATACGCTGCCAGCGAGGAATCAAATATTTTTTCAAGATTGGCGGCGGGGTGAATTCGTTGGTGGCGTGGTCGCCGAGGTTGAAGATGCGGCAGGGAAGTTTAAGCGCCGCATCTATTTGCCGGTCGTCCCGGCGGTCGCAGGCATCAAGGTATGCCTCGACCTCTGCCGGATGGTCGTTCAGCAGGTAGTAGGTGTCAAGCAAACCGCACCAGTTTTTGATTAGTTCCGTAAAGCCGGAACTGGAAAGGAAAATGGTTGGTTCGCCGCGGTGTCCGGCCGCTTTGGCCACTCTTTCAAACGCGGCCGGATTTGCCCGGAACTGCTGCCGGTTGACCAGGTCGGTCAGAACGGCAAGGTCCTTGACCGTTTTAACCGGGAACTCCTCTATCCGGTGGTTGGTATGCCGGTCATTTTCCCAGACGTCCCGGTAGACTGTGCGGAGTTCACCCAGCGGAGTGTGGACTATCTGCACGGTGTGGTCGGGGTGGATTTCCTCTCTTTTTATCAGGTCATCCCGGATTTCAACCTGCTCAATTCCGACACAGGCGCCGTAACGGATGGAACAGCCGAGCGCGTCATAGATTTTCAGGGGTTCCATATCCCGGAACCGTTCCGGCATCGTTCCGTATTCCAGGTGGTGGCAGATCCATGTTTCCAGCCGGGGCTGCCAGAGCACGCCTTTTGCCTTTCCTTCGAAAATCGCCAGGTTCAACTCTTTTCTGGTCATTGTGTTATCTCCTAATCTCTTATGTTTTGCCCGCACTTCCGTATACTCCCATGCGGCGTTTGACCTCAGACTTCATTTTATTCTTCGCCTTTTCCAGAAAATCACCTGTTTGACGGGAGCCGATTACCTCCTGGACATTGATTGTAGACGGTAAGTTACCAACCGTCTCCCGGATGGTGCTCCAAAAAATCTGCTTCAAAATCGTGCCGACGTTAAACTTGGCCACCCCCATTTCAACAGCCATGGGCACCGCGTCATCCGGGAAACCGGTGCCCCCGTGAATAACAAATGGCACCTTCACCATCTGTTTGAGCCGAACCAGGAGGTTAAAATCTATTTTCGCTTTTCCTTCGGTTAAGAAATGGACGTTTCCGATGGAGATGGAAAGAGCATCAATGCCGGTTTCCTTCACGTAGCGAACCGCCTGCGCTGGGTCCCGGTTTTCGGTAACGGATGGCGATACGGCACCATTTGCCTCGGGAAGTCGCCATAATTCTCCTTCTACGTCGGCACCCAGGCCGTGAACTATTTCCACCACTTTGCGTGTTGCGGCGATATTCCGTTCTAAAGACAACCTTGAGGTATCCAGCATTACCGCGTTGAAACCCCAGGTAAGTCCTCGTATTATCTGTTCTAATGTCTTAACCTCGTTTAACAGCAGGGCTACGGGGACTTTAGCGTCTTCGGCCGCAGCCCGGCCCAGGGCTGCCAGGCGCCGCAATCCACCGTTATCGTACCATTTTTGATTTATAAATTCACCGCCGAAGCCGAGTATGACCGGTGAACGGGATTCTTCAGCCGCTTCCAGCACCGCTTCCAGCGAGTACTGGTCCCAGGCTTCAAAGTAACCTACCGCATAACCTTCGGTCAGGGCTTTCGCCAGCATTTCACGCAAAGGTATAAGAAGCATAATTCCCTCATTAATACGTCCAGTTCCTTTTTTTGATTTGTCATTTTTTCTTTACCGCTTTGAATCGCAATCTAATTGTCTTGATTTCGAATGGTTGAAGGTCCAGTCGCACCGTATCATGGTTCGGTTTGAGTTTCCGAACAGGGTATTCCATCAGGTCCATTTCTTCAGCGGAGGCGATATGAGCCGACAACGTTACCTTTACGCCGTTTGTTGGCTGCCCGGTTGCTTCGTAAATCCGCAGCACGGCGCTATCGTCTTCGCCGGGTTTTAACGCAGAAACCACGACGTTGGAAGAAGTGATTTCCAGAAAACCCCAGTGGTTCGGCAAAACCCCCGGGTGGGAGTTCGCCGTTAAAGTAATGAGCGGATGATTGAACTCCAGGCCGTCGCGGTAGATGGTTGCCTGACGCCAATCCTGACTATGAGGGACCAGCGCGTAATTGAAGGTTAACTCCTTACCCATTTCCAGACCCGAGTCGGAACCCATACCCGGCTCATACCCGCCCTGGAAGCCGTATGCCTTGATGCGCGTGCTGCGCATGAGTGACAGCATCATCACACCATCAGCAACGTTGTTTCCGGGAAGCCCACGATTCAACAGCGCGACACCCTTCTTCCCGTCGTCCCAATCAATCCAGTTCTGGGCCGGAAACTCGATTCCGTCAGGCCGCTCAATGGCGCCGAAAGGGATTTCATGGATGGCACTCCCCTTTTGAATTGTGGTCGGGAACAATACACGGTAGCGCACGTCCGTGTCATGGTTGAGAACTTTTGTTTGAATCTCAATCCGATGTACACCTGCATAGATCCGGACTGTGGTCCGGAAACGTCCCTTGGCGCTGAACGGGTGTGTCACGGTAAACTCCGACATTACCGGTCCGGCCGTGACCGTACCGGGCGCTTCCGCCTGGCCGGTGCTGAACGTGGCTGCGCCGGGCCGGGGCGGTGGGTGTTGTTCCGTCATGGCAATACGACTGGCCGGGTCCAGGGGTCGGTAGAGTTCCCAGAAGTCGCCTTTGTCCGTCTCCATGGCCACGACATTGCCGGGGCCGCTCAAGACGTTCCAATTACCGTTGTTCACGGTTAATTTTAAAATCGCGCCGGTGACCGGGTCGAGTTTCAGGCGATAAAATTCGTTTTCCAACACTGGTGCCTGCTGCGGCGCGGCCGGAGCAGTGGCGGATTTGCGTAACGGCTTGATGTGGTAGATCGCATGTCCCAGAGATGGGACGTCGCGAGCTACGAAAGCAACCCTGGCGTTCAGCAAAGAACCGTCTACCTGCCGCTGCGCATCGAGGATTTGACACGGCACTTCGCATCCGTCCGGTCCAACCAGTTTCATGTTCTGTACGCCGGGGTCTGTGAACCCGACCGTCGCGACCGCAATATCCGTGCGTAACCAACTCAGTGTGTTAAACACCACCAATGGAATTCCGTCGCCTTGGGTATCAATTCTATTGCTGACCGCCTCTAATCTCGCCTGCAGTTCGTCCCCAGCGATCCGCTTGGAAAAATCATACCCGTGGATTGTATCCTTGTAGACGTCATCGGTCATCACTCCGGACATCAGGTCGTGCGCCTGGTTAAAGAGCATCGGTTCCCAGGCGCGCCAGAGAATATTGTCGTCCACCGGAATTTCCAGCCAATGCAACAATACCCCCATTTTCTCGGCTGTTGTCAAAAGACGCTCCAATTCCCGCGTCCGCTGTTTGAGTTCAATTCGGCTACTGTAAGTCCCCTGAAAGATCGGGTTGAGTTCGCCGCGGATAACAGGCCGGTCGGAACGTTGCGCGACAACCCCTGTTTTTGGGGAGTCGCTGTAGTCTGCGACAACCACCTCAAAATCGGAAGGAACCGCGAGTTGCAGATGGAAGGGCGCGTCCTTCTGTTGATTAAATTCAGCGACCATCCGGGGTACATGTTCTTCGGGTTCGCACACGTCGGCCCCCGCCAGGCCGACCCGAGCCGGTCCTTGAGCAAATGGCGTCAAGGCGTTAAACTTCTCTTTGATAAATGAGGCAAACTCGGGTAGCGAGTTGGGTGAACCATACACGTTGGCATAACCATGCGGCAGCCGGAAGGCGGGAATCCGGGAGCCGTCAAGACCTTCCCAGAGAAATTCCGAAGGTACGCTCCAACCAGACACTCCGCGGAAAAACCAGAAGGATGTGTATCCAGCCAGTTTGAGCAACTGCGGTATCTGCGCGTGATGTCCGAACGTATCCAACTGCCAGGCCGTGGTCACCGAAATTCCCAATTTCCTGCGGAAATATCCTTTACCGTAAAGGATCTGGCGGACGAACGATTCGCCGCCCGGCATATTGACGTCCGGCATCACGTCTGTGCCGCCGACGATGGCCAGCCGGCCTTCGGCTACGAAACGGCGGAACAATGCCTCTTCTTCCGGGTAGCGTTGCAGGAACGGCTCCACATAACATGCCTGGTCAAGCGTAAACCGGTAGGCCGGATATTGCTTGAGCAGTCTCAGCGCCCGCAGAATATTAGGCAGTCCCATTTCCAGATATTCCTCGCGCGTCTTGAAGACCGCCCCTTCCCAGTGTGTATGCGGAATAAAAAAGAAAGTGTCTTTCGAGTCAGGATTCATTTTCTTTCATTAATGGTTTTTGTAGTTTGCCATCCCCCATGCCATATTCCTCCGCCGCTTCCATGATCGCGCGGAAGCTCGCCAGCGGCGTGCCGGGACAGACGTTGGCGCCGTCTCCGAGCAAGAATCCGCCGCAGGGACCAATCGCATCAATGCACTCCCGCGCCGCCTGCTTGATTTGCTGCGGTGTACCGTCCTTCATCAGCATCGGGTTCAGGTTGCCCATCATCTTGACGCCCTTGAGGTTGGCCGCGGCAACCTTCGGCGGCACCAGGTATCCGAAAAGGACAAAACTGGTCATCTTCAAATCTTCCTTGAGTGCCTGGTGCAGATGCGTGCTGTCGCCGCACATGTGGATTTCGCGTTCCTTACGGCCGAATCGCTCGAACAACGCGCGACTGTACGGCACGCAAAAATCTTTGAATTGTTGCGATGACATAATTTGCGCCGAGTCTTCCGCGATGCCATAGGCGTCGCCTGTAAGCGGGAGCCCCTGAAGTCGCCGCGCGTGCTCCTCGGCCGCAATCTCGCCTTGAGTGATTTTCTCCAGGAAGCGGTGACACGCCTCGGGATATTCCAGTATCCACCAGTAGAAATCCGGGCCGACCAGGTCCACGGCAATCATGTGCGGGCTCAAGCCTCCGAGCCCGAGCCCCACCTGAACGCGACCTTCCTGACCGTTAAACGTCACCCTGGTCTGCATGACGAGGTCCTTCATCTTCTGCCACCATGAAATGGCCTTACCCCGCAGTCCGGTATCGGGTTTGGCGACTTCAAAGCGGTCCATCTGTTCAACGGTGTGTATCACCGGAATAGCGCGCGGCGGACCGTCGTCCGACCAGCCCACCTCCCCGCCGTGGCCGCTCGGCGGGATCACGTTGTCAAAGTAGGGACTGACGCCGATCACAGGGCCGCTGCAGAAGTCCTCGGGGATATTTTCTATGCGGTACTTGGCGAACTGCAGTTGCCAGTAGTAGTGCGTCTCTACGTCCTTAAAGAAGTCAATGTAGCGCAGGTTGAACAGCGGCGCGAAATATCGCGGCACCACGCAGTACTGGACCGGTACCCGGTCCACATATCGAAACCGGGCGCGCGCCTCCAGCCGCTTCCGGCTCTGTTCCATTTTTTCAACCGGATAATCAATGTTGAGGTAAAATCTCATTTTCCCTCATTTTATTTTTGACAGTACTTTAAGTTAACTTCTTATTTTTATATGGAATTTGTATTTATCACTTCTAAAAACATTTATCGTAAAGTCAAGGAATCTTCCATCTTCAAGATAGGTCACTCTCTCCACAAGAAAAACAGGGTCTCGCGGCAAGATGTTCAGCAATTTCGCCTCATTCTTTTTGGCAAAAGAGATTTCAATTGTTTGTTCTGCCAGGGAAAAAACCAGACCGTACCTGGAACTTAAGATAGACTTGATAGAATTCTCTTCAAGGTTCTCTTCAATCAGTCCCGGGCAAAGATAAAAGGGAATGTGGGAGGTGTTGATTCCAACCGGTTCTCCATCTGCAAAACGCAGTCTTTTGGTTATGATTACTTTTTCATCTTTGGGTAATTTCCATCTCCTCGGTACATACGGAGGAAGGGTACCCAATTTTTGATAAATAATTTTTGAACCGGGAATAATGCCTCGGCTCAACATGTCTTCGGTGAAACTGGTCAACCTGGTAATGTCTGGTTCTATTTTTAATTCCTTGACAAAAGTTCCTTTTCCCTGCTTTCGGTAAAGGAGTTTTTCATTTACGAGGTCAGACAGTGCCTGGCGCACAGTCATTCTGCTGACCCCAAACTTTTCGCATAGTTCTCGTTCCGGCGGAACAACATCACCCGGTTTTAACTCCCCTTGTCTTATGAGGGTACGAAAATTCTCCCTGATATAGCAATACTGAGGGATATTGCGAGATTTTTCACCTGGTAACAACATGTCCGGCTCCTGAATCTATTTTATAATATAATAATGTCTATACCAATTTATCATAAAAATAAGACTGTGTCAAGTCCACCCCCCACCTACGCCTCCCCCAATCTGACATTGGGGTCCCCGCCCACAAGGGAGGAGGGATAGTGGAGGAGGTGTGGAATAATAAAGGTCCGTGGTATAATAAAAGACCTCTTAAGGAACTTATACTGTGACTGATATATTGCAGAAGAATATCAGGAATTTTGCCATTGTGGCGCATATTGACCACGGCAAAAGTACGTTAGCCGACCGGTTTTTGCAGATGTGTGGTGCGGTAGACGAACGGACCTTCCGGAACCAGATGCTGGACAGCATGGACTTAGAAAGGGAACACGGCATTACTATCCGTTCCCATCCGGTAACCCTTTCTTATCAGGACTATACCTTAAATCTGATTGATACCCCAGGCCATTGCGACTTTTCTTACGAAGTAGAGAAGAGTTTAGCGGCGACTGATGGGGTCATACTGTTGGTAGACGCTACCCAGGGTGTCCAGGCTCAGACCATTACCAACCTGAATTTAGCGCAACGTCTTAATCTCTTGATTATCCCTGCCATCAATAAGATTGACCTGCCGAATGCCCAGGTTGAGACTGCCCGGCGGGAGTTGATGGAGATTCTGCCGGTGTTTGAAAATGAAATCTATCTGGTCAGCGCCAAGACCGGTCAGGGTGTGCCGGAACTTCTCGCCGGAGTGGTGGAGAAGATTCCCCCCCCGGAAGGGGATTCAAAAAAGAACCTCTCCAGCCTGGTCTTTGACGCCCGGCATAACCCGTATTTAGGCGTTGACCTTTACCTTATGGTACGAGAAGGCAGGGTAAAAAAGGGTGATAGGGTTATCCTGATGGGAGGAGATATCTCCTCAGAAGTGATGGAGGCGGGAATCTTTAAACCCCAGATGGAACCGGCGCCGTTTCTGGAAGCCGGTATGGTCGGTTTTGTGACGCTTAACATCAAGGATTTCAGCCGGGAATTTATCGGCGATACCCTTACCCATCAGAACCAGCCTGCGGAAAAACCTCTGCCCGGCTACCGGAAACTGAAGCAGTTTGTCTTCTGCGGTTTCTACCCGGCCGACGGGGAAAGTTTCCCGGTTTTAAAAGACAGTTTAGCCCGGCTTCACCTCAGTGACCCTTCTTTCAGTTACACCGAAGAGCGGTCTGCGGCGTTAGGCGTTGGTTTCCGGGCAGGTTTTTTGGGAATGCTCCATATGGAGATTGTCCAGGAACGCCTGGAGCGGGAGTTTGAGGTGAACGTGGTGCGTACCACTCCCAATGCTACCTACCGTTTCTGTCTGAAAGACAACCGGACCGTGGAGGTAAAGAGTTCCACGGAACTGCCGGACTGGAGTAATGTAAATGAGATTCTGGAACCTTACCTGAAGGTTCTGGTCATCACACCCACCCTTTATTTCGGCGAGGCCACCAGACTCTGCCAGAATTACCGGGCAGTCCAGAAAAAGGTAGAGTTTTTGGGTCCGGACCTGGTTCTCCTGACTTACGAAATGCCCCTGACAGAAATGATGGTTGACTTTTACGACAACCTGAAGTCGGTTACCCGGGGCTACGGTTCTTTAGACTACGAATTTATTGACTACCGACCCTCTGATTTGGTAAAATTAGACATTTTAGTTAACGGAAAAACGGTTGACGTTCTCTCTTCCATCGTCCACCGGGATAAAGCACGTCCCATAGCGCAAAAGATTCTGACCGGTCTGCGTCGCAATATACCCCGGCACCTCTTTGCCGTGGTTATCCAGGCTGCGGTTGACGGCAAGATTGTCGGCCGTGAGGAAGTTGTGCCTTACAAAAAATTTGTTACCGGGAAGTGCTACGGAGGAGATATTACCCGGAAACGGAAACTCTGGGAGAAACAGAAGATGGGCAAGCGGCGTATGAAGATGGTGGGGCAGGTGCAGATACCGGAGAGCGCTTTTCTGGCGCTTTATAAAAAGGCCACTTAA
>CAZVUE010000036.1:0-9107 GCA_964630335.1 uncultured bacterium
TATCCTGGTTATGGAAAATCAGAAGAGGACAGTACTCAAGAAAAGCAGGAAAGAATAGAAGAGCACGGGAAAAGGGTGTCTAACCGAAACGTAGCGGCCGGATACCAAAGTACACCTATAGACACAGGAGTCAGGGTTGAAAAAAATGAAGGGCGCTGGCTATTTCAGGACGACGCATAACTATATACCTGGCAACAGTTTGCTGCGAATAAACCACACCAAAAGAACCCCAAAAGCTGGGGATATCAGACCACACTGCTGATATCCCCGGGTTTATCGGCATAATTTCTTACCATTGACTTACAGGAATGCCTTTGTTATAATACGTTTAAGCGTCGTTCTGAAATAGCCACACCCTTTTGAAACTTGCTTTCAAAGTATAAATTAGGGTATCCTGTTACAGGGAGAGTACGTGTTTTATGGAAGAACAGTTTGAGCATATTCTGACCGAAGTCCGGAAACAGCGCCGGGGTTTTCTCTCCCGGATTTTAGGCAGTAAGAGCGAGCGGGATATCAAAAAGATGCTTCCGCTTCTGTCTGCGGTCAACGAACGGGAGCCGGAGTTGATTAACCTGCCCGACGACCGCCTGGCTGCCAAGACCGCAGAGTTTAAGGAACGGCTATCCCGGGGCGCCACGTTAGATGACATCTTGCCGGATGCTTTTGCGGTGGTCCGGGAAGCGGCCCGCAGACGTCTTAATATGCGCCACTTTGACGTTCAGATTTTGGGCGGTATCGTGCTCTACCGGGGCGCTATCGCGGAAATGGCAACCGGTGAGGGAAAGACCCTGGTCGCTACCCTGCCCCTCTATCTGGTGGCATTGGAAGGAAAGGGTGCCCACCTGGTAACGGTTAACGATTACTTAGCCCGCCGGGACCGGCTCTGGATGGGACCAATCTACGAATCGTTAGGCCTTTCGGTCGGTGCCGTCCAGCACGAGTCCTCCCGGGACGATCGGCAGTCCGCATACCGGTCTGACATAACCTACGGAACAAATAACGAGTTTGGCTTTGACTACCTGCGGGACAATATGGTCCTGAGAAAAGAGGACCGGGTCCAGCGGGAACTCCACTACGCCATCGTGGACGAGGTAGACAGCATCCTGGTTGACGAAGCCCGCACCCCGCTTATCATCTCCGGCCCGGCGGAAGAATCAACCTCCCTCTATTACGAAATAGACAAGATGTTCCGGCGGCTGGCTGAGGGCACGAATAAGGATTATGAGTGGGACGAAAAGACCAAGACCGGATTCCTCACCGAAGACGGAATTCACCGCTCGGAAAAACTCTTAGGCATAGACAACCTCTATGACCAGCAGCACATTAAATTAGTCCATCACATCACCCAGGCATTAAAAGCGCACAAAGGGTTCCGCCGGGACCAGGAATACCTGGTTAAGGAAGGACAGGTGGTCATTGTGGATGAATTCACCGGACGGATGATGCCGGGTAGACGCTTCTCCGACGGACTCCATCAGGCGTTAGAGGCGAAGGAAGGGGTCCGGATTGAAGCGGAGAACCAGACCTTAGCCACCATCACCTTTCAGAACTATTTCCGGATGTACAAAAGATTAGCCGGTATGACCGGTACCGCAGCCACGGAAGCGGTGGAATTTAAAGAGATTTACAACCTGGACGTGGTCTCCATACCACCCAACCGGCCCTTAATCCGAATCAACCCCCCGGACGTTATCTACAAGGCCGTCCGGGAGAAGTTTGAAGCGGTGGCAAACGAGATTGAAGAACTCTACCGGAAGGGACAGCCGGTCCTGGTAGGAACCATCTCGATTGAAAAGTCCGAACTCTTATCCCGGATTCTGGCGCGGAAAAATATTCCGCATCAGGTGCTTAATGCCAAGCACCACGAAAAGGAAGCCGGTATCATAGCGGAAGCGGGCCGGAAGTTCAAAGTAACCATCGCCACCAATATGGCGGGCCGGGGAACCGACATCGTCCTGGGCGGGTCCCAGCAGCAGGCTGAAGCCTGGACTGAAGAACACCAGCGGTTAGCGAATCAGATTCTGGAACGACATTCCACCGTCTCAAAGGAACAACTCCAGGGGAAATCATTAGAGTCTTTAGACGTAATCTCCTTAGGAGGTCTGCACATCCTGGGCACCGAACGACACGAAGCCCGCCGGATTGACAATCAGTTGCGCGGTCGGAGCGGCCGGCAGGGCGACCCGGGCAGTTCCCATTTTTACCTTTCTTTAGAAGACGACCTGATGCGGCTCTTCGGGTCGGAAAAACTTGTGGGCATAATGTCTACTCTGCCGGAAGGCGAGGTTATCTCCCATCCGCTTATCTCCCGTTTAATTGAGAACGCCCAGCGCCGGGTGGAGGGACAGAACTTTGAAATCCGGAAGCAACTTCTTGACTTTGACAACGTAATGAACGAACAACGCCAGGTTATCTACCGGATGCGTAACCAGACAGTGGACGGGGAGGACCTTTCCGGTTATTTCCTGGACCTGATAAAAGAAGAGATAGGCGAAGGTTGGGAACGTTACTGCCCGCCTGCCTTACGGCCGGACGAGTGGAATAAGGAAGAATTCCTGCGCTGGTTTGAAACGACCTTCCGGTTTTCGCCGGAGACGGAAACCGACCCCGGCCTAAAACATGCAGGGGCAGGCCCCGATGCGCTATCCGACTCTGCCTGGGAGTCGTATCAGAAAAAGCGCCTTTTGGTGGGAGAGGCCACCGCGGATGCGATGGAACGGTTCCTCTTTCTCTTTGTCCTGGACAGCCGGTGGAAGGCGCACCTGTACGATATGGACCACCTGCGGGAAGGTATCTCTCTGCGTGCCTATGGCCACCAGGACCCTTTAATCGCCTACAAGAGCGAAAGTTTTGCCCTCTTTAATCAGTTGCAGGAAGAGATGCGGCATCAAATAGTAAGCATGCTCTTTTCCGCCGAGGTTAAAGCGGGCCCGGAGGTTGGCCCTCAGGCGGTTCTGGCGCCGATTGCGTTTCAGCACACCGAAGTCTCTCCTTTCAGCCAAAAGACCTCCAAATCCTTGGCGCCCGGCGCAGAAAAAGGCGGTGTATTGCTGAAGCCGGCCGGGGGTCCTCAGCGCGGGGCTGTTGAGCCGCAACAACCGGTACGCGCCGGTGAAAAGGTCGGCCGTAATGACCCCTGCCCCTGTGGAAGCG
The DNA here is from genome assembly GCA_964630335.1 of uncultured bacterium. Classification (GTDB taxonomy): domain Bacteria; phylum Ratteibacteria; class UBA8468; order MWAK01; family MWAK01; genus CAZVUE01. Next base: position 3,154 of record CAZVUE010000036.1, read on the forward strand.
GGAAAAAATATAAACGCTGCTGCGGTAAAAAGTAGGGGTTTTTGGGGTGGACTTGACATGGTGTACGGAATGGGTTTATAATTTTAAGCACCTCAAATTTCAGCCCCGCTCCTTTTTGTTTGTTGATAACCTGTTAGTTTCTCTTTTTTTTACTCCGAACCCACAATGGGGAAACCATTGACTACCAACAACCTTAGCCGGACCGGTTCTTTGTGGACAGACGCCTTAAAAACTGTTAAAATCCGGATAAACCCCACCACCTACAACCTCTGGATAGAGCCTTTAATCCCTGCGTCTTTAGAAGAAGGGCTCTTTACGGTTGAAACACCAGACGCCTTCTTTGCCGGTTGGGTCCAGAACCATTACGGCGAAATCATCTTGAGTGCCGTTCGCTCTCTGGATTCTACCATTACCAAAGTTGTCTTCTCGCCCAAGAAACACTCCGACGACCTTGCCGGAGGGTTTGAATCTTTTGGCTCGCAGAAACCGGCTTCGCTTCCGTACAGCCCAAAAAACGGTTTTGGTGTTAACCTGAATCCGCTCTATACCTTTGAAAATTTTATCATCGGGGACTCAAACCGATTGGCACACGCAGCCGCCCTTTCGGTTGCCCAGTCCCCTGGGACCGCCTATAACCCTTTATTCATCTATGGACAAGTCGGTGTGGGTAAGACGCATCTCATGCAGGCGGTCGGCAATTTCATTAAAATCCAGGTCAACTGCAAGGTGGCTTACCTTTCCAGCGAACAATTCTTAAATGAATTTATTGAGAGCCTGCAGAAAAAAAGTACCGCCCAGTTCCGGAATAAGTTTCGCGAACTGGACCTTTTACTGATCGACGACATTCAGTTTATCGGAGGAAAAGAAGAGACCCAGCGTGAGTTTTTCCACACCTTCAACGCTCTCTACGATTACCACAAACAGGTTGTGCTTTCCAGTGACCGGCCGCCAAAAGAATTAAAGAACCTTGAAAAACGGCTGGTCTCCCGTTTTGAGTGGGGTTTGGTGGTCGACATTCAGCCCCCGGACTTAGAGACGCGCGTAGCGATACTGAACAACAAAGCCCTTCTGAAAAATTTCCCCTTATCCTCGGAAATCTCTTTCTATTTAGCCGAAAAAATTGAAGGGAACGTCCGTCTTTTAGAGGGCGCCCTTAACAAGTTAATTGCCTGTGCCGGATTGTATAACAAGAAAACAATTGACGTTAAGTTTATCGAAGAAATCCTGCAGGATTTTATCCGGAAACAACACGAGAAGCAATCAATTACCTTTGATATGATTCAAGAGTGGGTAAGCAACTATTTCAACGTTAAGGTTTCCGATTTAAAAAGTGCACGCCGGCAGCAATCGTTTGTTTTCCCTCGGCAGATTGCCATCTATTTATCCCGAATTTTTATCGGAGCATCCCTTCCCCAGATTGGAGAGTTTTTTGGTGGTAAGAACCACACAACGATTTTATACACCTGTCGAAAAATTGAGGATAAGATAAAGAATAATGTTAATTTTAAAGAGGAAATGGAAAGGATAATAAATAAGTTTAAACAAGACTTAAGTAAGATTTGACAGGATATCAAGAAATTACCTTAAAGGTTTTTCTTTTTCATAATATAAAGAATTTTAGTTATCAACAAATTTAAAGCCTCTACTAATACTTCTATTATAATTTTTAATTAAATAAAAAAAGGAGGAATAAAAAATGGAAGTGAAGATTACCAAAAAAGATTTAAGTGTCCTTTTAGGTAAAGTAGTGAATATATTAAATCCTAAACCGACCATTCCTGTTTTAAGCCATATTTTAATGGAGACCGGTAAAAACAGGATAACGGTTACCGGTACGGATTTAGAAATAAGCATTAAATTAAATAAAGAGATAGAAACAATTAAAGAAGGAAGAGTATTAATTCCCGGCAGGAAATTATTGGAAGTTATCCGGGAATTCCCGGAAGTTGAAATTAAATTAAAAAGCGAAAAAGAGAGCCAGCTAAATCTCTCATCAGGTAGAATAAATCTAACCCTGGTTGGTTTAAAAGTGGATGATTTCCCTTTAATTCCCAAACCTAAAACCCCAACCCAATTCAAAATCAACACCACTACTTTAAAAAAATGTGTTAACTACACCAAAACAACCGTGGTTATTGATGAAAACAAACCAAACCTCTCCGGTATTTTCTTTACGACCGAAGATGGATGGCTGACTACCGTTTCTACTGATACCAGGCGCTTGGCGAGATATCGTAGTAAAACCAACCTTACCACCAACGTTAAATTTATTCTTCCACTCAAAACAACCGATGAAATAAAGAATTTATGGGAAGAAGAAAAAGAGGTTGAGGTTTCCTTAGGAAGCAACCAGGTTATCTTTTCCGGGGAGGGTATAACCCTGACCAGCCAGATAATAGAAGGCAATTTTCCCGACTACACCACCATTATTCCCAAAGAGAGCGAGTTACTGCCGGTTGTTGTTCCTTTAACGGGCTTCATCTCTGCCTTACGCCGGATGAAACAGATAGTCTCGGCCGGAAAGAACATGGTTAAAATGGAAATGGGCAAAAACCTATTAAAGATATCCGGAGAGACGGCCGGCATCGGGGAAGGCTGCGAAGAGGTTGAGGTTGTCTACCAGGGCGCGCCCAAGACCTTCTATTTCAACCCGGATTATTTGATAGAGGGAGTTAAAAATATAGAAGACGAAGAAGAGTTCTTCTTCGGTTTGAATCCCAATACCGAAAAACCCAGCCTGATTAAATCCACAAAACAAGCAGATTACATCTACTTAGCGATGCCGATGTGGCCCTGAAAAGATTAGAAAAAATACAAGAGATAGTCGAACGCGTCTTAAAATGTAAAGCAAACCCTCCGGAAGAAAAAGACTACTTGGCGCTGTGGGAGGATAAAGTTCCGGTCGAGATTCGGAGACACACACGAATCCGGGTTTGTCAGGATGAAATCATCGCTTACGTTGACAACCCAACTACTAAACACCTGCTCTTTCTCCAGAAAGAACAGATTATTAAAGAATTCCAGCAGAGCAAATTTCCCATAAAAGGGATAGCGGTAAGAAACCAAAAAAGTGGAAAATATGTTTCAGGGTACGCTCGTTGCGCTGGTAACCCCATTCAAAAAGGGTAAGGTAGACGAAAGACGGTTTGGGGACCTGATTGAATGGCAGACTCGGGAAGGTATAGACGGACTTGTCCCCTGCGGTTGTACCGGAGAGGCGGCCACACTTTCTTTTGAGGAGCATCAGCATTTAGTGGAGTTTACGGTTGAGGTTGTATCTGGACGGCGGCCGGTAATTGCCGGGACGGGTTCCAACAACACCCGGGAGGCGCTGGAACTTACCCGCTACGCCAAAAAGTCCGGGGCAGATGCGGCGCTCATTATTACCCCTTACTACAACAAACCGACCCAGGCCGGGCTTCTCCTGCATTATTCCACGATTGCGCGCAAAGTGGACATCCCCATCGTCATTTATAACGTCCCATCCCGTACCGGCATCTCCATCCAGCCGGAGACCGTGGCAGAACTTTCCAGGATAAAAAATATCGTCGCCATTAAAGAGGCAAGCAATAGTTTAGACCAGGTAAGCGCCATTAAAAATCTTTGCGGTATTACCATTCTTTCCGGAGACGACTCTTTAGCTCTGCCGATAATGGCGGTCGGCGGAAAAGGGGTAATTTCAGTGGCTGCCAACGTGATTCCCAGAGAAACAGCGAGAATGACCAGCGCTTTCCGTGGGGGCGACCTGGAAACCAGCCAGGAAATACACAACCGGTATTTTCCCTTATTCCGGGCGCTTTTTTATGAAACCAATCCGATTCCGGTTAAAACCCTCCTTGCCTGGATGGGAAAGGTCGAGCCGGAATGGCGTTCGCCGTTATGTGCCATGGGCAAAGAGAACGGAAGGCGGTTACGCCGGGTCGCAGAGAAGTTGGGCATACTTCAGTAGGGCAAGGCTTTAGCCTTGCGTTTTAAATCCGACCCCGACAATTCACTGTATTATTATGGTGTGGTGGCAAAGGAAGAAGTCAACGGCTGTCTCGCCCAGAAAGAGGGTTGAGGTCAAGGGAGAGGACTGGGTCAAGTGCCAGGGGTGCGGCGCTAACCTGTACCAGAAGAGGCTCCAGGAAAACTTGTGGGTCTGTCCCCGGTGTCAGTACCACCACCGTCTGACTGCCCAACAGCGCATTGCTCTAACCCTGGATGAAGGTTCTTTTGTTGAATTAGACGCTAACCTTAAACCCGGCGACCCGCTTTCTTTTTCAGGAGTGAAGCCGTATGTGGAGAAGCTCAAGGAAGAACAGAGTAAAACCGGCTTGAACGACGCTGCGGTTACCGGCAAGGGAACAATCGGCGGTTATCCGGTAGAATTGGTGGTAACCGACAGCAGATTTATGATGGGAAGCATGGGTTCGGTGGTGGGTGAAAAAGTTCTGAGGTCAGCGGAAAGAGCCAGGCTTGCCCATACACCTCTTTTAATCGCTTCAGCCAGCGGTGGCGGTGCCAGGATGTACGAAGGAATGTACTCACTCCTCCAGATGGCGAAGACCTCTGCCGCCCTTGGACGATTAGCCGAAGAAGGGGTTCTTTACGTCTCGCTTTTGACCGACCCGACGATGGCTGGCGTAGCCGCCAGTTTTGCCTTCCTTGGCGATATCATTATCGCAGAACCGGGCGCCCTCATCGGTTTCACCGGACCCCGGGTCATTGAGCAGACGATAAGAACAAAACTGCCTGTGGGGTTCCAGCGAAGCGAGTTTCTGCTGAAGAAAGGCGCGCTTGACGCGGTTTTGCCCCGCAGAGAGGTTCAGCCCTTCCTGGTACGCCTTCTCTCCCTTTTTCAGTCCTGAATGTAGGGGTCGGATTTATCCGACCCGCGGGCTTGATGAATCAAGCCCCTACTTAACTAACGGTGTTCATGGACAAGCCCCCCTGGATAAAGAAGAAATTTCTGGTCAACGACGAAGTTTTAAAGATAGAGAAGACCTTATCCCATTTAAAATTACACACCGTTTGTACCTCCGCGCTCTGTCCCAACCGGTTAGAGTGTTTCAGCCGGAAGACCGCCACCTTTATGATTCTGGGAAATGTCTGCACCCGAAGGTGCGGGTTCTGCGGTGTTGCCAAGGGCAGACCCCAGCCGCCGGACCCGGACGAACCGGAACGGGTTGCCCGGGCAGCGGTGCAGATGGGTTTAAAGTACGTTGTGATTACCTCGGTCAGCCGGGACGACTTACCCGATGAGGGTGCGGTTTTTTTTGCAGAAACGATAACCGCTGTCCATAGGCTTCTACCCGAAGCCAGAACAGAGGTTTTGACCCCGGACTTTGGCGGCAGGAAAGACCTTTTGTCCTTGGTATTAAACGCAAAGCCGCTGGTCTTCAACCACAACCTGGAAACCGTCCCATCCCTTTATCCGAAAGTAAGGCCTCAGGCGGAATACCGGCGGAGTTTAGACCTCCTTGGGATGGCTAAAGAATTAGGTGCGGTTTTCACCAAGAGCGGTTTGATGTTGGGGTTAGGCGAGGAGAAGGCGGAAGTCCTGGATGTTATGGCAGACTTGCGCCGGGTTGGTTGCGACATCCTGACCCTGGGTCAGTATCTGCGGCCCGGCAAGGAAAACCTTCCGGTCCAGCGGTACGTCCCGCCGGAAGAGTTTGCGGAGTACCGGCAAACCGCAGAGCAAATGGGATTTAAGGCGGTTGCCGCCGGTCCTTTTGTCCGCAGTTCCTACTTTGCCGCCGAACTCTTCCAGCACACCCCTTAATCCTTTATCAAAACAGAGTCAGATACGGTCAAAAAAGGGGGTTGTTATAAGAATCTTTCCTGTGTTATAATCTTTATGTAACTTCTCCACCATACCTGGGCAGGTTTAGTCGAGTATAATTCCGGATTCGAGAAAATAGTCAAGAAGTAAAACTTAATATTAAAACAGCGGAAATCATCCGCAGTGG
>CAZVUE010000037.1:0-9099 GCA_964630335.1 uncultured bacterium
GGAGTAAGAAAATGCGTATATTCAATCGTCTGGTTGCCTGGATTTACAGTTTAGCTTCACTCTATATTTCCGGCCTGCTTATTCTGGTCTGGTTAGATAAGGAATTCGCGGCCCATTTTTTTAAGCAGTTGGAAGCAACCGAACCTTATAAGTTTGCGCTGGCCGGAGGCGTTCTTATCTTAATCGGCTCCGTATGGCTGGTTTCGGTGATTGAATACCACTATCTTACCCGCTCGATCAGTTTTACCGCCCCCGGTGGTCTGGTACGGGTGCGTCTCTCCGCGGTAGAAGACTTTCTGATGAATGAAGTCCGCCAGCGTATCAAAGCGGTAAAGAGAATTAAAACCTCGACTATCCTTGTTCCAAAGGGCTTACGCGTTTTTAACCGGGTAATAATCTGGTCGGGTTACGATATCCCGGACATAACCGGAAAAATCCAGGATTTGATAAGAAAACTTTTGCAGGACACCATCGGGGTGGAGCGAATATTGGACGTAAAGGTATACGTCTCACATATTTCACCCACGGAAGGTACCGGTACCCCACAAGAAGAAGATGAAAGCGAAGACTTCACCCAGGATTCTGAAATCAATTAGAGAAACCATCTACAATCTCCAGACGCTTTTGAAGTCTCCGAAACCGGCGGCTGTTATACACAGGATTGCGGAAGTAATGGCTGAAACGCTTAGAACCGGCAACCGGATTTACTTCTGCGGAAACGGCGGCAGTGCTGCCGACAGCCAGCATTTAGCCGGAGAGTTCGTCGGCCGTTTCCAGATGGAGCGAGCCGCTCTGCCGGCGATAAGTCTTACCACCGACACCACAATTCTTACCGCCATCGGCAACGACTACGGATTTGAAAAGGTCTTCAGCCGTCAGGTAGAAGCACTGGGAGAAAAAGGTGATTTGATTTTTATCTTCTCCACTTCCGGCCGGGCCGTCAATACCATCCTGGCCGCGAAAAAAGCCAGAGAATTAGGTGTAAAGGTGGTTGCCCTGTTGGGCAAAGACGGCGGTCCGCTAAAAAACTTAGCGGACCTCTTTATCATCGCCCCGGGCAATACCACCGCCCGGATTCAGGAAATCCATATCTTAATCGGACACATTTTGACCGAAATAGTTGAGGAAACACTGGTAAAGGAAGGTATAAAAAAAGAGAAGTCTGCCGGAATTGCCGGAAAGATTAAAGACTTAAAGGAATTACAGACGATTGTCAAAACCCTGAAAGAAGCGGGGAAAAAGGTTGTCTTTACCAACGGATGTTTTGACCTTCTCCACCAGGGACATCTGAAACTCTTCCAATCCGCCAGAGCGGAAGGGGATATTTTAATTGTAGGTCTAAACAGCGATAGTTCGGTCCGTAAGATTAAGGGACCGGGCCGGCCGGTGGTTCCGGAAGAGGAACGCGCCGGAATTCTGGCAAGCCTTTCTCTGGTCGACTATGTAGTCATCTTTAAGGAATCAACCCCCTTAAGTCTGATTAGGACATTATTACCCGACGTTCTGGTTAAAGGCGCTGACTACACTGCAGAAAAAGTAGTCGGCCGGGATGTGGTGGAAAAGTCCGGGGGAAAAGTAGTTTTGGTTCCTCTGGCAGCAAAACGTTCCACCACCGCGTTAATAAACCGGATTAAAAGCCCCAAATGTTGATGTCATTCCTGTGGGTAGTAAACAGGAATCCATATTCTTCATAGATTCCCGCTTAAAACATGCGGGAATGACAACGTATTTATGGAAGAACTGTATAGAATTATTGACGCTAATCTAAACCGGGCGCGGGAAGGATTGAGGGTCTTGGAGGAAATAGCCCGATTCGCTAAAAAAGATGTCGTCCTGACCAAAAGACTGCGCCGCCTGAGGCACCAGATTTCAGACCGGATTGCCAGCCGGATTCCCCGGCCGTTGCTTCTCTCGGCACGAACAAGTAAAGAGGACCCCGGGAAGAATTTTGTTGGAGAAAACCGGAGTAATCTGAAAGAATTGGTCATCGCCAATACCTTTCGGGTATCTGAGGCTCTGCGAACCTTAGAGGAGGTAACCGGAACGCTTGTTCCCGGCGTAAGAACGTCCGTTCAGGAAATTCGTTTTGCGTTTTATGAGACCGAAAAAAGTTTTATCAGTCTCTACCGGACCGGACTACCGGATTATCCGGTTTATGCCATTGTTGATTCGGCGAAAATAGCAGGAGACATCGTTCTTTTTACGCAAAGGCTTCTGGCCGCCGGCGCAAAAATCATCCAGATACGGATAAAAGACTGTCCGGATATGCGTTTCTTTCAAATAGCGCAAAAGATACAGGCAAAGGCCAAAAAATCCGGCGCGTGTTTTTTAATCAATGACCGCCCGGATATCGCCAACTTAGTCAAATCGGATGGAATTCACATCGGGCAAAAAGACCTTCCGTTACCTTACGTACGGCGCCTCTGCCCGGATAAAATCGTCGGAATTTCCACCCACTCGGCGGCTCAAGCAAAAAAGGCGGTCAAAGAAGGTGCGGACTATATCGCGGTGGGTGCAATATTCCCTACCAACAGTAAAGAAAATCCCGTAGTCGTGGGAACCAGAACCATAAAAGAAATAAAAAAAGTAGCCGAAAAAATACCGGTTGTAGCCATCGGCGGCATTAACCCGAAAAATGCCGGACAGGCCTTTGCGGCTGGCGCAGACTATGTCGCGGTCATTTCCAGCCTGACCTCTGACCAACCGGAAAGAGTTCTGCGAGAACTCTGCGCCAGTAAAAAATGATGGAATTAACCAAAGAAGAATTATTAACTCTGGCAAAGAAAGAAGAGATTTCTGTATCCGGATTCAAAGAGCGGATTAAATCCGGCCGCATCATTATAGTACGGAATCCGAAAGGTGCCCCTCTGGCGATCGGCGAGGGCTGTTTCATCAAGGTCAACGCCAATATCGGGACATCTCCCCAGCAGACCAATATTAAGGAAGAACTGGCAAAATTGAAGTCCGCAGAAAAGGCGGGTGCGGATACGATAATGGACCTGTCCACGGGCGGAGACTTAAAAGAGATAAGGCGCCGGATAATCGCGGAAACGGATTTACCGGTAGGTAGTGTACCCCTCTACTCCGCGGCGGTTGAAACAACCCGAAAATACGGTGACGTCCGGAAGATGAGCAAACAGACCTTATGGGAAAAGATTGAAGAAGAAGCTTCAGGAGGTATCTCTTTCATTACGGTTCATACCGGAGTCAGCGAAAAGATTGTCCGGAGGTTCCAGAAGGGAAGACGCCTCATCAATATCGTCAGCCGGGGTGGTTCAATCATAGCCTGCTGGATATTAGCCAACCGGAAAGAAAATCCTCTTTTAGCCGATTTCGGGCGGCTTTTGAAGATTGCTCGGAAGTATCGCCTAACCTTAAGTCTGGGAGACGGACTGCGTCCCGGCGCCATTGCCGACAGCACCGATTCGTTCCAGTTGGAAGAATTGTTTACCTTGGGCAGACAGGCGGAAAAAGCCCGGAAATCCGGCGTCCCGGTCCTGATTGAGGGTCCCGGTCATATTCCGCTCCATCAGGTGGAAATGAACGTAAAATTAGCCAAACAGGTCTGCGGTGGAGCACCGCTCTATCTTCTGGGGCCGCTGGTAACCGACGTGGCACCCGGCTACGACCACATTACTTCGGCGATTGGAGGGGCAGTTGCCGGAATGGCTGGTGCGGACTTTCTCTGTTACGTAACACCTTCCGAACATCTTTCCCTGCCTTCACCGGAAGAAGTGGCGGAAGGAGTTTACGCTTCCCGTATTGCCGGGCATGCCGCGGATTTAGCCCGCGGAAAGAAAAAGGCTCATCAGTGGGACCGGTCCTTTTCTCTGGCACGTAAGGCGCGGGACTGGAAAACACAAAAAAGAATGGCTCTTAACCCGGACAAACTGCTGAAGGTTCACCGCAAAGACGAGGACTACTGTACCATGTGTGGTGAATACTGTGCGTTACGCTTTTCAGAACAGTTGTCATAAAAACGGAAGGAATATGGAAACGAAAAGAAAACCAATACCGCCCACCCAGCAACCCCAGATGCCGCCTATCTGGAAAAGTTTATTCTTCTGGGCCATCTTAGGTATATTAATCTTCCAGATAGCCCGCACTTCCTCTCTTTTGGAAAAGAAAGTGGAGAAGATTTCTTACAGCGACCTCCTCAACTATATAGGAACAGGACAATTATCGGGAAAGATTACCATCCGGCAAGGACAGGTAAGCGGAAAGACTGCCGACGGTAAGGAGTTTAAAACTTTTGTTCCGGATAATGACCCGGAATTTTACCAGATTTTAAGGAACCAAAAAGTCTCTTTCGAGGTCTTGCCCGAGGCGGGCCGTACAGTCTGGGTCCAGATTCTGGCCGCGGCCTTACCGATTCTCATCATCATCGGGTTCTTCTGGTTTATGGTCTACCGGCGTTCCGGCGGTGGAGACCAGATTTTATCTTTTGGCCGAATCAGACCGCAGCCACTTTCCGAAACAAAACCCAAAACCACGTTTAACGACGTGGCGGGATACCAGGAAGCAAAAGAAGAACTACAGGAAATAATTGAGTTTCTGAAAGACCCCCATAAATTTCAGACTCTGGGCGGACGAATTCCGAAAGGAGTATTAGTCATCGGCCCACCCGGCACCGGAAAAACTCTTTTAGCCAAGGCGGTCGCCGGCGAAGCCAACGTCTCCTTCCTTTCCATGAGCGGTTCCGAATTTGTCGAAATGTTCGTCGGTGTCGGTGCTTCCCGGGTACGGGACCTCTTCCGCCAGGCAAAAAGAATGGCTCCCTCCATCATCTTTATCGACGAGATTGATGCGGTAGGCCGCCAACGATTCGCCGGCTTGGGCGGCGGACACGACGAAAGGGAACAGACCCTTAACCAGCTTCTGGTAGAGATGGATGGGTTCAATACGGAAGAAGGCATTATCCTGATGGCGGCAACCAACCGACCGGACGTACTGGACCCGGCCCTGGTGCGACCGGGCCGTTTTGACCGCCAGGTGGTTCTGCATCTTCCTGACCTCAAGGAAAGAGACGCTATCCTCAGGGTACATACCAAAAAATCCAAGTTAGGCGGTGACGTTGACCTTTCGGTTATCGCCAAAAGCACTCCGGGAATGTCCGGCGCGGATTTAGCCAACCTCTGTAATGAAGCCGCCCTGCTGGCTTCCCGCAAAAACCACCAGGCGATTGGGATGCCCGACTTAGACGAGGCAATGGACAAAGAGATGATGGGCGCCCAACATAAGAGTATGGTTCTCACGCCGGAAGAAAAAAAGGTCATCGCCTACCATGAATCCGGACACGCCCTGGTTCAACGCAACCTGCCGGAATCACATTCCATTCATAAGGTTACCATCATCCCCCGGGGCCGTTCCCTGGGCGCAACCCACATCCTTCCGGAAAAGGATATCCACATCGAAAATGAGACTTTCTTCCGGAATTCATTAATCACCCTTCTGGGCGGAAGGGCCGCGGAGAAGATAGTTTTCCAGAAGGTGTATACCGGTGCGGAAAATGACCTTCAGTCTGCCACGGAACTAACCCGGCAGATGGTCTGCGAATGGGGTATGAGCAGCCGTCTAGGACCGGTCAGTTACCACAACCGCTCTTTAGGCGAGGTGTTCTTAGGCAGAGACTTTGCCCGGACCCGGGAGTACAGCGAAACGACCGCCCGGGAAATCGACGAAGAAATCAAAACGATTCTGGAAAATTCGGAAAAAGAAGCGTTGCGGATCCTCCAGGAGAACCGGGACAAATTAGAAAAACTGGCTAATACCCTTTTAGAAAAAGAGACCCTGACCGGTAACGAAATTGACGAAATCTTAAAAGAAAAAAATGGATAAGAAGAAGATAATGCGGGCGGTCCGGCTCTTTCTCGAAGGCATCGGAGAAAATCCGGCCAGACCCGAACTGGTGGAAACCCCCAGACGGATAGCCAACATGGCGGAGGAACTGTTTGCCGGCATAGACAAAAAGCCAGAGACAGCGCTGGAAGTCGTCTTTATTGAAGAATATAACGAACTGGTTCTGGTCCGGGATATTCCCCTCTACTCAATGTGCGAACATCACCTGCTTCCCTTCCTCGGTAAAGCCCACATCGCTTACATCCCTGACAACCATCGCATCACCGGCCTTTCCAAAATAGCCCGGGTCGTAGAAATTCTCAGCCGCCGGCTCCAACTCCAGGAAAGGCTGACTTCCCAGATTGCGGATACCATTATGAAAACCTTAAAGCCAAGGGGAGTAATGGTAGTGGTAGAAGCGGAACACCTGTGTATGACCATGCGGGGAGTTAAAAAACCCGGCAGCCGCGCCACAACCTCAGTAATGCGAGGAATCTTTCTTGACGACGCCCGCACCAGAAACGAGGCGCTCAACCTGATTCATAAGGTTCCCGCTCTCTAATAAAAGGAGCCGTATGGAAAGGAAAGAAGAATTTAAGGTGAAGGTGGAACGTCTCAGAAAACTTCTGGTCCGACACAAGAAACAAGGCGTTCTCATCAGCACTCAGGCGAATTTTTCCTGGGTTACCGCCGGAGGTGAAAACCGGGTCAACACCGCCACGGAATCCGGAGCCGCGGAAATACTGGTTACCCGGGACAACGTGTTTCTCATCGCCAACAATATTGAAAAAAACCGGATACGGGAAGAAGAAGTGGCTGGACTTCCGATAAAACCGCTCGGTTATTCCTGGTATGAAGAAAAAGAAAAGACCAATCTCCTCTCCAAAGTTACCTCCTTATCCGAAGTTCTCTATGATACCCAGGGTTCCAGAGGACCGTCTGACCTCTCTCCGCTCCACTTTCCCTTGATAGAACCGGAACTGGACCGCTACCGGGTATTGGGAAAAAAGGTGGGAAAGGGCTTAACGAAAACCGCCCGGGCAATAAAACCTGGCCAAAAAGAAACAGAAATCGCAGCCATAATGGCCGAAATCTTTCTGGCGGATAACATCGTCCCAATCGTTATTCTGGTGGCGGCCGACGAAAGAATCGCCAAGTTCCGGCATCCCCTGCCAACCGAAAACCGTCTCCGGAATTATGTGATGCTGGTGGTATGCGGAAGAAAAAACGGTCTCATCGTCTCCGCCACCCGCCTGGTTTCATTCCGAAAGATTTCACCGGAACTCCGAAAAAAACATCGGGCGGTTACCTATATTGATGCTGCCTTCATCTTAGGAACGATACCAGGCATACCCATTGGCAAAGTCTTCAACGCCGGCGTTAAAGCCTATCAGGAAACCGGTTTCCCGCAAGAATGGCATCTGCACCACCAGGGAGGTCCTACCGGTTACCAGCCCCGTTACTTTAAAGCCATTTTTGCCGAAAAACGAAAGGTAGTGGCAAACTCTGCTTTTGCCTGGAATCCGTCCATCACCGGTACCAAATCCGAGGATACCATCTTAATACCCGAAAGAGGCGAACCGGAAATCATTTCTACTGATGCCACCTGGCCTATGATTGAGGTCGAATACCAGGGCAAAAAAATTAAACGGCCGGATATAATGCAAAGGTAAGTATCATAAAGCAGTCATTGCGAGAGTAACATATACATATGAGACATAAGTTTTTGGGGTTGCTGTTCTTTTTTTTAACCGTTGGTTCCTTCACCTCAGCGGAAAGCAATAAGATAATTGTGGTACCGTTGAAAGGTGCGGTAAGTCCGGCAACCGCCGAAACGATTTTAGGTAGTTTAGCAGAAGCCAAACGAACCGGAGCCACTGCCCTGGTAATCAAGATCGACACACCCGGCGGACTCTTAACCTCAACCCGGGAAATTGTCCAGGGTATTCTGAACAGCCCGGTGCCGGTCATCGCCTACGTGGCACCCGCCGGCGCCCAGTGTGCCTCAGCCGGCACCTTTATCGCCCTTGCCTGCCCGGTCCTGGCGATGGCGCCGGGAACCAATATCGGTGCGGCACATCCGGTCTCACCAATGGGAAAATTGGATGAGACGATGGAGAAAAAGGTGGTCAACGATACGGTTTCCTACATCACCACCCTCGCGGTCCAATGGAACCGGAACAAGGAATGGGCGGAAAAAGCGGTCCGGGAAAGCGTTTCCATCAACGAACACCAAGCGCTGAGGCTAAAAGTCGCCGACCTTACTGCGGAAAACCTCAACGACCTTTTGACAAAGATAGACGGAAAGATTCTGCGTCTCCCTTCCGGAGTCATTACTCTTAAGACAAAGGGCGTTCCGGTAGAAGAAATAATTCCTAATTTGCGCCACCGAATCCTTCAGTCGGTAAGCGACCCGAATATTGCTTACCTTTTGTTACTTTTCGGAATCCTAGGTATCTGGGCGGAATTTTCCACCCCGGGTATCGGGTTTCCGGGAATCGTCGGTTTTATCTGTCTTCTCCTGGCATTTTACGGACTCTCGGCTCTTCCGGTCAATATCGCCGGCGTTGCCCTTATCTTTATCGCGGTGGGTTTTTTTGTTCTGGAAGCCCACACACCTATGTTTGGTCTATTAGGTTTAGGAGGTATTGTGGCTCTACTATTCGGTTCGCTGTTCCTCATCCGGCCGTACTCTTACCTTCGTGTTTCCCGCATCTCTTACGTGGCTGCCAGTCTTGTCTTTGCTCTCTTAATCTTCGCGATTGCAACTTTTGCCTTCAAATCACAACGCCGGAAGGTTACCACCGGAAAAGAAGGATTGTTAGGAGAAATCGGCGAAGCACGTACTGACCTGGCACCGGAAGGGACCGTCTACGTGCACGGTGAATACTGGACCGCCCGCAGCCTTGATAATTCCCCGATCAAACAAGGGGAAAAGGTGAAGGTGGAAAAGATATCCGGCCGGACCCTTCTGGTCACCCGATGCCGCGAATAGTAATCGTGGGTATTGGCAATCTCCTGCGGTTACAAAAGGGATGGAGGAAGCAACCATCTTTTTAGAATCGGCTTGTCAGAAGTGAATTTCCTTCCCCTTACCCCACCACCCAGTCGCAATTAGTTTACCTGCGCCTTGACTATTTGATGCATAGGACAATTCATCCTATATTTCGGCCAGTTCTTTTTCGTTAAACCCGAAATGGTGTCCTACTTCGTGCTTTAAAACTTCTTTAATCTTTTCCTTAACCTGAGTTTCATTACCGC
>CAZVUE010000038.1:0-7209 GCA_964630335.1 uncultured bacterium
TCACAATAGAAGGCGACCTTCTTAGCTGGTGTATTGTTGGAAGTCACGACCAGATAGTGAGATTTCTTAAGTCTGTTTAGAAAGTCCAATTCTGTCAACTGGAACAACCGCTCCGGCTCTCTCTCCTTAACCCTGCCTCCATTAGCCACCCTGATTTTGAAATACACTGAATAGCCTTATCTGAAGATTTGACAATTGTAACTACTTTATGGTAAATTATGTACACAATTAAGGGGGCAGACAATGGTCAAAGTCGGAATCCGCGAATTGCGGGGGCGGTTTGGGCTCTATTTAGGAAAAGTCCAAAAAGGTGAAGCGGTGGTGATTACCAAACGGGAAGAACCAATTGCCACCATTTTACCGGTTGAAAAGGGTTACAAGAAGATTGCACCCCTTGTTAGCCAAGGATTAGTCAGGTGGAATACCGGAAAACCAAAGGGCGCAAAAGTTTTAATTACGGCACCAGGAAAATCTCTTTCCCATATCGTCCTTGAACAACGACGATGATTCTTTACTTGGATACCAGTGCCCTGGTAAAACTTTACTTTCAAGAAGTCAGCTCTGAAATAGTAATAGAACTGGTAAAAAAATCCGAAATCGTGGCGACCTCCCGTCTCGCTTATGTCGAAGCAAAGGCTGCCTTTGGGCGGAAAAGAGAACTCGGCGAGTTATCCTCAGAAGATTTAGAGAAATTAATGTTTGAATTTGAAAGAGACTGGCCCAACTATCTTTTGATAGAAGTTTCACCGGAGGTCGTCTCTCTTGCTGGTGACTTAGCGGTAAATCATCACCTCCGCGCTTATGATGCCCTACATCTTTCTTCCGGTCTTTGGCTCAAAGAGAAAACCGGGTTAGGGATTTCTTTTCTGACCTTTGACCGGAACCAAAAGATGGTGGCAGAAAAAGAAAGTCTGAAGATTGTCGGTTAGTTCCAATAGGTGTGTTTCTAAACCAGTAATATCCTGGAACAACCGTCCCGGTTCTCTCGCCTTAACCCTGCCTCCGTTAGCCACCCTGATTCTGAAGCTCACCCCTTAGTTTTATTCGATGTTGCGCAGGTAGGCGGCGGCTTCTTCCGGCGGGGTGGGATTGATGTAAAAACCTGTCCCCCACTCAAAACCGGCGATACCGGTAACCCGGGGAACAATCTCCAGGTGCCAGTGGTAGTCTTTATCAATCGTCTGCCAGAATCCAGCCCGGGGAACCCGGTTGGGCGCGGTATGAATCAGATAGTTGTAGGGAGGGCTATTGAGCGCCTGGTTAATCCGGGAGAGCGTCTTCTTCAAAACCCCGGCTAAATCGTTCCGTTCCGCCTCGTCCATCTGGTCAAAATCAGGGTGGTGCCGTTTGGGCAGAATCCAGGTTTCAAACGGGAAACAGGCGGCAAACGGCGATAAGACAAGAAAGTGCTGGGTCTCCTGGATAATCCGTTTTCCGGAATCTAATTCCTGTTCAATGATGTCGCAAAAGATGCACCTTTCCTTTAACTTGTAGTGTTCCGCACTTCCGATCAGTTCTTCCCGGACCCGTTTGGGTGTTACCGGGGTAGCGATTAACTGGGAATGGCTGTGCTCCAGAGAAGCCCCGGCGCCCTCACCGCAGTTTTTAAAGATAAGAACGTAACGGAACCTGGGGTCTTTCTTAAGGTCCAGGGAACGGGCCTGATAGGCTAAGATTATCTCGGCAATCTCTTTTTCGGAAAGTTCTGCGGTATCAACAAGGTGCCGGCTGGTTTCCACGATTACTTCGTGCGCACCGATGCCGTTCATCTGGTCAAACATTCCGATTCCCCGGCGGGCGAATCCGCCTTCAATGGCTAATGCGGGATACTTGTTGGACACCACCCTTATCCACCAGCCTGGTTCGTTCGGCTTGGTGCCGGGTTTGCGGAAAGCCATAATTTCAGGCGGTGTCTTAGTTTCATTTCCTTCACAGAAAGGACAGAAACCACCTTTTACCGTATTACGGCTTTCAAAGACAAAATCACTTGGTCGGCGGGCACGGTCGGTGGAAATGATTACCCAGCGGTTAACAATCGGGTCCCTTCTTAATTGTGGCATGCAACCTCCTTCATGTAGGGCAAGGCTTTAGCCTTGCAATAAAAATAAGCAAACCTAAAGGTTTGCCCTACGTTTTTATCTCATTTTCTAAATAGTGGCCGAAGCGCAGGATTTGCTCCTCGGCGAAAGCCGGGCCCAATATCTGTAAGCCAATCGGTAAATTGTCATGCACATACCCGATGGGCAGGTTCAAACCGGGAATACCAGCCAGATTGGTGGAAACGGTGTAAACGTCCGAAAGGTACATCTGCAACGGATTGGTAATCTTTTCGCCTATCTTGAAAGCCGGCGTGGGTGAAGTGGGCGTAAGGATTAAGTCCACCTCACCAAAGGCATTCTCAAAATCCTGGCGGATAAGGGTCCGGACCTTCTGAGCCTTGCGATAATAAGCCTCGTAGTAGCCGGTGGAAAGAACAAAGGTGCCCATAATGATGCGCCTCTTCACCTCGGCGCCAAAACCTTCGTCCCGGCTGGCTTCGTAAAGTTGTCGCATTGACTCAGTGCCATCTTTGCGGAAACCGTAACGAACTCCGTCAAAACGAGCTAAATTGGCACTGGCTTCTGCGGTGGCTAAAACATAGTAGGTGGCGATGGCATAGGAAGTATGGGGAAGGGAAATTTCAGACACTTTAACACCCCGATTGCGGACTATACTTAAAACATTCTCTATCTTCTTCGCTACTTCACCATCAAGCCCCTCGCCAAAATACTCTTTCGGAAGGCCGACCTTCAAACCGGAAATGGGTTCATTAAGCAGCCTAAGATAATCCGGCACTTCTTTTTCTGCCGAAGTGGAATCCATCGGGTCAAAACCCGCTATTTCTTTAAGGATAACCGCGGAATCTTCCACCGTTCTGGTAAACGGTCCAATCTGGTCCAAGGAAGAAGCAAAGGCGACCAGACCGTACCGGGATACCCGGCCGTAGGTCGGTTTCAGACCGACCACGCCGCAAAAGGAAGCCGGTTGCCGGATGGAACCTCCGGTATCGGAACCCAAAGCAGCCGTTGCCAGCCCCGCAGACACCGCAGCTGCAGAGCCACCGCTGCTGCCGCCGGGCACGTACTCCAAATTAAAGGGGTTGCGGGTGGGACCAAAAGCGGAGTTCTCGGTGGAGGAGCCGAAAGCAAATTCGTCCATATTGGACTTACCCAAAAAGATGGCGTTCTGGTTTCTTAGCCGTTTAATTACCGTGGCATCGTAAGGTGAGACAAAATTCTCCAGGATGCGGGAGGCACAGGTAGTCTTTGTTCCTTCCTGACAGATATTGTCCTTTATCGCCATCGGAACACCGGCCAGAAGGGGGAGGTTCTCTCCAAGAGCGAACCTCCCATCGATCTCTTTTGCCTGCTGAAAAGCGGATTCTTCGTTTAAGGAAAGGAAGGCGTGGATAGAGGGGTCTTTTTCTTTTATCTTGGCATAGAGATTGGAGATGACCTCAACCACCGAAACTGTTTTCTTCCGGTAAAGTTCCGCTAATTCTCTAATGCCCAATTTTTCTAATTCCATCTCTAATACATTGGATTCCCACTTACTATCCGTGGGAATGACAGTATTAATTTTTGCACAGGTCCGGTCTTAGACTTCTGGTCCTCTCTTCCGCCATTTTATTGCGCCACTGCGCAATCTTTTTGTGGTCTCCGGAAAGTAGTACTTCCGGAACTTTCATCCCTTCCCAATCTGCGGGCCGGGTATAATGAGGCCAGTCTAAAAGACCGTTGGAAAAAGAATCCTCTTCCGCAGCACCTTCCGGCAAAACGCCGGGCAGAAATCTGGTTATGGCATCAATTACCACCAGGGCAGCCGGCTCGCCGCCGGTAAGGACATAGTCGCCGATGGAAAGTTCCAAATCGCAAAGAACCCGTACCCGTTCGTCTATCCCTTCGTAATGGCCGCAGATAAAAATAAGCCCTTTTTCCTGAGAAAGTTCCCGCGCTAACGTTTGATTGAAAGACTTGCCGGCGGGTGAAAGGAGTATCGTTCTGGCGTCTTTATTCTCTTCCTTCACCTTTTTTATTGCCTTAGCGATGGGTTCTACCATCATCACCATTCCCACACCGCCGCCAAAGGGTTTGTCGTCTACCTTACGGTGGCGGTCAGTGGTGAAATCACGCAGGTTATGGACAACCACATCCAGAGCACCGGACGCCTTCGCCCGGCCGATAATACTCAAGTCAAGAGGCGCAAACGCCTCCGGAAATATCGTAACAATATCCACCCTCAACATTATTCAGATGCAGATGCCTTTTACTTAAGGATGCCTTTTTGCTTGAAGAGGCTTTTGACCGTATCCGAAGGCTGGGCGCCGACCTTTAACCAGTACTTAGCCCGTTCCTCGTTGATTTCCAGAATTTTGGGTTTCATACGGTTGTTGTAGTGACCTAAATATTCCAGATAATCACCCTGGTTATCCTTACGCCCGTCAAGTACCACGATGCGGTAACCGGGCTGGTTCTTCTTGCCCACTCTCTTTAGTCTGATTTTTGCTGCCATTACTATCCTCCTCGTTAAAAACTATGGATTCCTGCCAAAAACATGCAGGAATGACAAGAATGTTATTCCTGGATGCGGGAAATACAAGCGCCCAGGGAATTTAATTTCCTTTCCATATTCTCATAGCCCCGGTCCAGATGGTAAATACGACTGACAATCGTCTCTCCGGTTGCAGCCAAACCAGCCAGAACCAGGGCGGCGCTTGCCCTCAAATCCGAAGCCATTACTCTGGTCCCGTTAAGTCTGTCCCTGCCCCGAATAATAGCGGTCCCTTCCTGCAGGGTTATATCCGCACCTAACCTCTTTAATTCCGCAGCGTGGATGAACCGTTCTGGAAAGACCTTTTCGGTAATTATGCTTGCCCCTTCTGCCAGAGACATTAAAGCCATAAATTGTGCCTGCAGGTCAGTGGGGAAACCCGGATAGGGTAAGGTTACCACGTCAACCCCCTTTACTCTTCCGTCACCTTTAATGCTGACCTTATTTTTACCCTTCTTAATTTCACTGCCCGCCTCGGTCAGTTTGTCCAGAAGAGCAAAGAGGTGGTCCGGGACGCAACGTTGTACTTCTATCGTACCGCCGGTCAATGCCCCGGCCAGAAGATAGGTGCCGGTTTCAATCCGGTCCGGAATTATCCGGTGTGCGGCCGGCTTCAATTTCTTTACTCCTTTAATCCGGATAAGATGACTGCCCGCACCGGAAATTTTGGCTCCCATCCGGTTAAGAAAATTTGCCAAATCCACAACCTCCGGCTCACAGGCTGAAAATTCAATCACGGTCTCACCGGGAACTAAAACTGCGGTCATCATAAGGTTGGCGGTAGCCAGAACGCTGGAACCAAAGTTTCCGCCGAGGAAGAGAGCCGCGCCTTTCAGACGTTCCGCCTTACCTTCAACATACCCTTCTTCCAGGCGAAACTTAATCCCCAATTTTTCCAAGCCCTTGATATGGATGTCGATCGGCCGGTCACCGATTACACAACCACCCGGCAAAGAAATACGCGCTTTGCCGAATCGTGCCAAAAGCGGTCCTAAAAAGCAGATGGAAGCCCGCATCTGTTTCACTAATTCGTAAGGTGCGGTATACCCCTTGATATTTCCGGTATCGACGGTAATGCAACCCCTTTCCCAATTTACCTTGGCACCCAACGCAACCAGAATCTTAAGCATGGTGCGGACATCCTGAAGCCTCGGCACTCCGCAAATTCTGCTTTTGCCTTCAGCCAACAGGGTGGCGGCTAAAATGGGAAGGCTGGCGTTCTTGGAACCGCTTGCTGCGACCGTGCCTTTTAAACGTTTTCCCCCGACAATTTTTAGTGCTTCCACGGTATTTACTATCTCCTAATGTCATTCCCGTGTGTATTAAACGGGAATCCACAAGATTCCTGCCTAAAGCATGCAGGAATGACAAGGTGTGCGACTACCACTCCCTAATTCTTTCGGCAGACGACAACCCGGTCGATGCCTGCTAAATCCTTAATTATCGCCTCCAGAATGAAACCTCCCCTGGTGACCAGGTCAGTCACTGCTTTTTTTTGCCCATAACCAATCTCAAAGATAAGGTGCCCTCCGGCAGACAGTATCCGGTAACCTTCAGAAATCAGGGAACGAATAAATCTTAAGCCGTCCGGTCCACCGAATAGGGTTCCTTTCGGCTCCCGCTTTACTTCTTCCGGCAGTCTCTCTATTTCGCTAACCGGAATATAAGGGGGGTTGGAAATGATCATCCCAAAACGGCTTTTGGTTCTATCTACAAAAGAAAGGAAGTCTGCCCCGGCTAACTTAACCTGCCGGGAACTTAGACCCAGATTTTTACGGTTTTCTTCAGCCAGCCTGACCGCCGGTTTGCTTTTATCTAACAGGGTCACCTCCGCATTAGAAAACCAGGCAAGGGTTAAACCGATTGCACCGCAACCAGTTCCTACATCCAAAACTTTGGTGTCTCCCACGATTCTTTGCAAAGCCTCTCTTACTAAAAATTCCGTCTCCGGCCGGGGGATGAAAACACCCTTTCTGATGCGAAATGAAAGCCGGGAAAAAATAACTTCACCAATTATGTACTGTAACGGCTCTCTCTTGCCGCGCCGGAATAAAAATCTTTGAAAGAGTTCTGCTTCCCGGGTAGATACTCTGTCTTTCAGATTCAGATAAAGAGATAGACGTTTAACATTCAGAACGTGGGCAAGCAAGATTTCCGCATTCAGACGTGGTTCGGTAACCCCTCTATCTCTTAAATAATCACATCCCCACCGGAGAATCTCACCAATCTGCATTGATGGCACGTAGGGCAAATTGTAGTGCGACCCTTTTAGGGTCGCCTTAACGTAAAGAGATGGCGAGGCTAAAAGCCTCGCACTACAGCCTTGCTCTATTATCCCGCTTGCTCTTCCTTCTTCTGGTTTGTTCTGGTGTTGGCTTCAATATCCAGAATCACCAGAATCAACTGGCTGATGGTGTAAAGATAAATAAACCCAAATACCCCGTAGAGTACGGAAACCAAACAGAGAATTCCCCCCGCCTCCGGTTTACGAAAGGCCAGGCCGATACCTACCAGAAGACCCACACCGCATAGTCCAACCATTACCCAGGCAAGAATGCGTATCACCTCGGATATCTTATGCAGCCCTTGATACTTCCCCTCTCCTTCCATTTCCCTCCT
>CAZVUE010000038.1:7309-9021 GCA_964630335.1 uncultured bacterium
TTATGACTGGTGAAATTAACCCGATGGTCGGTCAAACGGTTCTGGGGAAAGTTGTACGTCCGAATCTTTTCGCTTCGGTCCCCGGTCTTTATCTTTGACCGGCGCTCGGCAGAAAGCGCCTCTTCTTTTTTTTGCCTCTCCTGCTCTGCCAGCCGGGCCGCCAGAACCTTCAGGGCACGCTCTTTATTCTGAATCTGACTGCGTTCATCCTGACAGGAGACTATCAATCCGGTGGGTAAGTGGGTAATCCGAACCGCCGAGTAAGTGGTATTGACTGACTGTCCGCCGTGACCGGAAGAACAGAAGGTGTCAATCCTGATATCCTTCGGGTCTATTCTGACCTCCTGGCTGGGAACCTCCGGAAATACCGCTACCGTGGCGGCGGAAGTATGTATCCGGCCGCTGGTTTCGGTCTCCGGGATTCGTTGTACCCGGTGTACCCCGCTTTCATACTTCAAAAAACCGTACGCTCCGTTACCTTTAACCAGGAAGATGAGGGATTTGACCCCGTTCTTTTCGGTAAAGTTGCTGTCAAAGACCTCCATCTTAAAACCATGCTTTTCGGCAAACCGGCTGTACATCCGGAAGATATCCCGGGCGAAAAGCGCCGCCTCTTCACCCCCGGTACCGGCCCGAATCTCAACGATGGCGTTCCGGACATTGTCAGGGTTTTCTCTGGTTAACAAGTCTTTCAACTCTTTTTCTAATCTTGCCTCTTCGGTACGGAGTCTTCCTATTTCCTCCTGCGCTAACATAACCAACTGGACATCATCCTCATTCTTAGCAAGTTCTCCTGCTTCACCCAATTGTTGTTTTATTCTTGCCAGATGCCGGCTGACCGGAAGAATTTCACTTATCTTCTTTAGTTCCGCCAGGACCTTTTCTCGGGTACCGGTCGCCGGAGACTCGGGCTGACTTAGCTGAAGACTCAAAGACTGGAAACGTTCTTCCAGTTCCTTAGGATTCAGGATTTGCGGACTTCTTAGCATAACGTTGCCGGAACTTCTCTACCCGGCCGGCGGTATCCACAAACTTTGACTTCCCGGTGAAGAACGGGTGACAGGCAGCACAAATCTCCACATGGATATCTTTCTTCGTTGACCCGACCTCCACTACATTACCGCAGGCGCAGGCTATCTTTGTCTGATAATAAGCGGGATGAATCTTTTCTTTCATTTCTCCTCCAATTCCAAATCGGCCCGGCTGACCGGCTTTTCTACTTCGGTCAAACCTTCTCCGCTGAAATATTTAATCGGCTGACCATTAATCAAGAAACGTACCCGTTCGATTCCAGAAAACTGGGTGGCGGTATAAACAATCTGACGCAGCCTGGTTTCCATCGTCTCGGTCCCCCCACCTTCTTCAATCTGAGGCGAAAAGTCCAAAAACGCCGTATCGCCTTCCAGACGAACCCCTAAAATTTCGGCACCCTCTGGTAAAGCGGAATCGTATCCGGTGGTCTTTTCTGCTCTGGTTGGACCCGCCAACAGAAGGGCAACCGTAACTTTGATTTTTTCTTCTTTGTGCCTCACCTTGGGAACCTGCCGATTCACTGGAATAATCATCTCACCGCGGGTGAAATAAAGGGCTACATCTTCCGTAACCGGCGGGAAGAGCCAAAGGTAGACAAAGACCGCCAGAGCCATCAGAAGGATTATCAGAACGAGCTCTTCCGCCCTCTTTTTACTTGCCAGTATCTTCTTTGGTATCTT
>CAZVUE010000039.1:0-8845 GCA_964630335.1 uncultured bacterium
ATTCTGCGCGCCGGTCTCCAGCGGCTGCGCGAATGAGCACTCGATATCGGACAGGCGGATAATCACATTCCCGCGCGGTTTGACCGACTTGGGCGGCTTGCGCGTGTTCTGGTAGGCCAGTGTCTCAATCAGGAAGCCGGGATACTCCTTCTCAATATCCGCCGCGACCTGGTTGACGAACTCGATGAGCAGGCCGGATGGTGCGTCCTCGCGCTCCTTGACGGCGCGGCACGCCGCGCACTGGCACATCACGCCGCGGCCGTCGTTCTGCGAAATGGAGATGATCCCCGCCTCGGGTTCCTTGCGGATACACTCCAGGGCGTTGCGGGTCAGTTCGCGCCGCATGTCGGCGTTGCTCAGACACAGTCCCCCGTCACTCACGCGCTTGCCTTCGACCTCGTCGTACCATTCCGGATGCGCCTTGAAGTACTTGTCCGGTGGCAGAAGCTTGAAGAACGTATGGCACCAATTGAGGATACGATAGTGGTCGCCATACTCAGGCGTGATATTCAAGAAGTGCCCGTTGATGCGGCTGCGCGCGGCATACACACCATCATCGGACCTCACATCACGGTAGTATATCTCGCGGTACTGCAACTTCGGCACGTACACGGTGTTCAGTACCGGCACATTCAGAACAGGCCGAGTCGGGACGTAACTCTCCTTCGAACTCCACCAGCGCACGCCGACTTCGCGTTCGAGGAACTCGTACACCGCGTACAGCGTGCCGCGCTTCGCGCCCTCGGCGCCGGTCAGCACCAGGTGCGGCAACACGGTCTTCAGCACGATGCCGTCTTCGCCCAGACCCTTGTCGCCGACCTTAGCCAAGACCAAATCTGGCGCCACCACCTTGGCCGCGCCAGAGCCGACGGCAATGACCGGCCGGCCCGCGACGTCCGCCGGCTTGACTATTGCAAACTCCGCACCCGTGACCTGCTTCAGGTATGTCGCCAACTCGTTCGCTGCGGTCCGCTCCGGTGGCGTTGCGGATTCTGCCAGCATAATGACGTACGATGTCGTGCCAGCCTGTGCCAGGGGTACGGCCGGTTGCGACGCAGGGGCCGGAGGCGCGCCTACCCCCTCAGTCGGGATGTAGCTACAGAAGGCCGCCAGAACGAGCGCGGGAATGGCGAGATGGCGTAAGGTTAATACCATCCCGAAGGGATTAAGTATCTGCTTTAATATCCTTGTAATCATTTTACACCCTCCTCATATACTATGTTTTAAATCTTTAGTAGTTGTGAGAAAACGATACACAAGTTATAAAAAGGGGCGAAGACTTCTTGCGAAACAATCACCCCTTTTTAGGTTCTACGCCGGTTCTGGCTTTCTCTTCCTGCCGGCTGATACGCAATAACGTAACGTCAGACTCCGATTAATAGTGAAAATCGCAGCCAATGTAGGTCTGCTGGCTGGGGGTTTTCCATTCCGCGTGGCCGTCCATGAACAGCTCGTTGGCGCCGGCGGCAACACCCTTTGCAAGGTGGTTGCCGTACCCGGGGCGCTGAACAGTGGCACTGGTCCACTCCGCGTAGTCCATTAAAAGACAGATTGTGCTGGGGGTGGGAATGGTGTCGATACGGTAGGGAAAATACCCGCCGTCGGCTCTCGGTTTGGACTCGGGGTCCGGATACCAGCTGCCGGCCGGAACCTCGTTGGCATCGTTCCAATTTGCGTTAAAATAACAGTAGGGTCCGTAGGTGTAGCTAGAGGTTGGGTTAGAATAAGTACCCTTCACCCAGTCCTGCATGGCGTCTAACACATCCTGGGCCAACGGCTTAGACGGACAGCTGAACAGACGGGGTGTTGCATACCCACCACTAAGAAGGATATATACCCAAGACCTGTCGCTGAAATCCTCGCGATACTTGTAGGGGGGGGTCTTCGCATACTTAATCGGCACGTAGCCATCATAATCCTGTGCATACATCATCACGCACAGTCCAAGTTGCTTCACGTTATTCAAACATCCCACCCTTCTGGCCTTCTCCCTTGCCAGACTTAAAGCCGGCAGCAGCATCGCCGCCAGGAGAGAGATAATCGCAATTACCACCAA
This sequence comes from uncultured bacterium, assembly GCA_964630335.1. Taxonomy (GTDB): domain Bacteria; phylum Ratteibacteria; class UBA8468; order MWAK01; family MWAK01; genus CAZVUE01. The sequence goes on from CAZVUE010000039.1 coordinate 2,057, forward strand.
AAGTTCGATGAGCGTAAAGCCGATTTTCCGCACTACTTTTGTTATCCGTACCATCGTTCCTCCTTTTTTTTAATTTTTTATTTGTCTCTTCACCTTGTTACAGGATTTGCGAATGACTAATTCTACCGGAACCTTCTTCTGAAGTGACTCTGCTTCTGCGTTAGCGGTCAATCGGAAGAGAAAAGCAGCGGCTTCCTTACCGATCTGGTAACGGGGTGTACGCAGGGTTGTCAATGTCGGTCGGGATAGTTCTGCCAGGGGTAAGTCATTGAATCCGGTCACAGAAATCTCTTTTGGGACGGCAACCTTGAACTCCCGCAGTATATTAATAACCTTTACCGCCAATGGGTCGTCTGAACATATGACCGCCGTTGGCCTAACCTTTTCCTGCAGGAGTTCTTTTACCAGCGAGAAAATATTGGTACCCATGTATTTTGCTTCTTTAATAAAATCAGGGTTGGCTTGGAGAGATCTTTCTTTAATCGTCGCCAGGAAACTCCGTCTCATCATCTCTTCAAGGTAGTACCGGGAAAAGAGGGTACCGATAAAAGCAATTTGCCGGTGGCCGAGGGAAATTAAATATTCGGTAATCTTCTTTATCCCTGCTTTAAAGTCTGGACAGATATAGTTGATTTCTTTCTTGGCCGGGTAACGGTTAACAAGCAGAAAAGGAAACCGGTCGTTTTTCAGACCATCAATTTCCTCATCGTCCAACTCTTCGGCCGTAATAATTAATTCTTTCAGTTCCCTTTCGTTAATTTGCCGGGAGATAAAATCCCGTTCCTTTATTCCGGGTGACTTTTCATCAAAAGGTATCAGAATGAGATTCACCTTTTTTCCTTCAAACCCGGCGTGGATACCGCTGAGTATCGCTGGAAAAAACCACTGGGCTTCCAAAGCCGGTTTGTAAATAACAATGCCGATGTTGAGAAGATGATTCTCCGGATAGGATTCGGAACGAATGACAAAAGTACCTTTCCCTTGTTCCCGGAGGATGAAACCTTCATTCTCAAGTTCCCCGAGAGCCTGACGTACTGTCATACGGCTCAAATCATACTGTTGAGAAAGGCTTATTTCGGTTGGGAATCTGGAGCCAATTTTGTACCTTTCGTTTATAATAGTGTCTTTTAGTATCCGATATAACTGGTGATAGGCTGGCGTCGGGTCCTGTTTGTCTATACTATGGTTCATCTTTTATATTATACCGCGAATAAACCGAATTGTCAAGATGTATAGACTTATATAGCACATAAACCTTCCATGGTATCTAAAGAGTTACCTGACATCCTCGATTTGCCCATCAAAAAGAAACATTTTAGCCTGATACCCTGCTGAAGTGCCCCCCTATCCTTGGACAGACAGGTTAGAATAACCTGTCTGGGTTGACCTACCCAAATTTTATCACCCCACCAGGATACGGTCAAGGGATCGGGAGTCAAAACTAATTGCGACTGGATGGTGGGAGGAAAAATTTAGCATTTTCCCGCCTGATTAGTTAAGTGTTTATGCCTGAACGAGAATTGGTTTTTGACTATTTTTGAAGCCAGGGAGATTGTGGAAAATTGGAGGATAGGTTATAATCAGGAGAGGCCACTTCATAATGGTCCAGTAAATGGGGAAAGGTTAGGGAGACAACAATGAAGATAAGTTTTATGACATTCAGCTGTCCGGACTGGAATTTGGATACCATCCTCAAAAAGGGTAAAGAATACGGTTTTGACGGTGTGGAACCCCGGGTGGAAGTGGGGCATAAACACGGGATTGAGTTAGGTCTGAGCAAAACGGAAATAGCCGAGATTAGACAGAAGGTTCAGGATAGCGGAATGGCGATAAGTTGCTTGGCGATATCGGCGGCATATTCTTCACCCAAAGAAGATGAATACCGCCGGAATATTGAGAATTGTAAGAAACACGCCGTCCTGGCCGGAAGTTTGGGGATTGGATTAATCAGAGTCTTTGGCGGTCTTATTCCTGAACCGAAAGAGGAAAATCGGGAGAAATACTACGATCGGATTGCCAAGGGGCTGGCGGAATGCGGACGATTCTCTTACGAACACGGGGTGACGCTTTGCCTGGAAACCCACGATGATTTCTGCCGGGTTAAGAATGCAGCCGAGATTCTTAAGCGAGCCGGCATCCCGGGTCTTTCCATTAACTGGGATTTCACCCATTCCATTTTATGCGGTGACGAACCGAAAGAGGTTTATCCGCTTGTTAAAGGCCGTGTGTCCCACCTGCATTCCAGGGATTGCAAGTACAAGGGACAGGGCAATCCTTTACCGGCAAAGAAACTGGAATATCTCAGGGAAGATATATATAAAGATTGGGATTACGCGATGGTCGGCCTCGGAGAAGGTGACATGCCGGTCCGGGAAGTGATGAGTATCATGCTTGCGGACAACTTCAGCGGCTTCTTTTCCCTGGAAAAGTCGGACTGGAAACCGGAGTTTAGTTTACCCAGAGACGCCGCAAATTTCCATGCGTTATTGAAAACAATCAGCGGAAACTCCCATAAAATTTAATGGGTGATTGCTTAATTAAACTCTGGTTTGTAATTCAATTTACTGACCGAAGCATTGTCAAGATAGAGATGCACATTTTCGTGGAGACGAAGCAAGGAAGCAGGCAACCTGTCGGATAAAGGGCCTTCCAGCAAAGCCTTTACGGCGCCAGCCTTCTGTTTACCCGGGACCATACAGAATATAATGTCTGCAGCCAAAATTCCGGCGCAGGTTATGGTGAAGGCATGTCTCGGTACTTCTTCCGGAGTCCGGTATCTTGCCGATGGGTCAGGATGGTTTTTGTAATCATCAAACTGCTGCTTAACCGAAGTTTCGTCTATTTTAACCTGGACCACCCAGGTTTTTTGCCAGAGGTCTGTTCCCGGTTCATTAAATGCAATGTGCCCGTTAACACCGATACCGATAAAAGCAAGATAAAGACTGTCTGCCTTCTGCTTTTTCAGGAACGCCTTCTTCAGACGTTTTGTATATTCAATTAATACCTTTTCTGGGGGACCTTCAATATCTTTTATGTAGTGAACGTTCTCTCTGGAAATCGGTACCTTACCGAAGATATGTTCCTGAAGGTAAGCCTGAAAAGTATTGGGATGTCCTTTGGTCAAGTCAAGATATTCGTCAAGATGAAATGCGGTTACCTTTTTCCAGTCAATCCCCTTTTCCTGGTAGAGTTGAGCCAAAAATGTATTCTGGGAAGGCGCGGCGGCGAAGGCCGTCATTACTTCCAGACCTTTCTTCTTGGTGTAATATCTTAGAATCTCTCCTGCCTCTCCGGCTGCCGTTTTCCCCATCAAGAGTTCGTTTGGTAAAACCTGTACTTTAAAATTCCGACAGGTATTTTTGTTTGACATGGCAATAATTTTTTTGAGAAAATTAACCTTCCGAAAGCAGGATTTTTGATATTGTTCCGCCTAACACCTTGTTTTGAATTTCGGAGGAAAGATTCAGTTCCGTCATAACCCTTTTGTAGTCATTCAAAACATCTGCAATCTCTTCGGCGGAAACATCCGAACCGAAGACTATCTTTTCCCAGGCATGCCTATTTTGCGAGTCACGGTATCGGGTGGTCGGCGTCCACCACAACAGTTCCGCTAAAAATTTTGCCGACTTGCACTTCAATGTAGAACCCGATAGGTCGAAATAAAGATTTGGATTCCAGCGGGCTGCCATTGCGGCTTCCTCGTACCAGGGATTACCTAAGTGAGCACCGATAATCATTAAATTCGGAAATGCCCGGGCGATTGTGTCAAGGTAAATAGGACGATGTCTTTCGTTATTGACATCGTAATATTTGTCGTTTGGATGGCGTGAGACGATGCCCAGGTGAAAAAGGGCCGTAATTCCGTGGCTTTCTATCCGCTGGTAAACCGGGTAATAATCTTTTGCATCGTAGTTTTTTGTGGGATCGATAAATTTTATACCCTTAAATCCTTCTTGTATAAATTCATCGATTTTCTCAGGTGGGTCCTCGCCTAAGTTGAAACAGGCAAAACCGATAATGAGGTTGGGGTATTCGTCCATTGCTTTCCGGACGTCTTCATTATCTCCGAGGCCATAGTCCCCGGATCTTTTACCGCCTCCGAAGAGACAGACCTTCTTGATTCCAAGTTTTTCACAGGTCAGTTTTAGTTTATCCAAATAACCGGGAGTCGTTCTTAAATGATGGTGCGCATCGATAATCATAAACTTTTGTGTTTCGTCTAAGAATAGAATACCACCTTCTTTTTTAGCCGTCAACTTGTTCTTGGGAATTGACGTAGAGCACAAAAGGATGGTATCTTAAAATCTATATGGCCAGGATGAGTGAGTTTGAGCAGTATCTTTTTAACGAGGGTACTCTTTACCGGGCCTACGAAAGGTTGGGTGCCCATCTGAGGACGGTTGAAGGCAGAGCCGGTGTTTTCTTTGCGGTCTGGGCGCCCAACGCCCAGAAGGTAAGCGTAATCGGTGATTTCAACAACTGGGATGGTAGTAAAAACCTGATGCAACCGGTCGGTTCTTCCGGAATCCGGGAAACATTCGTTCCGGACTTAACTGAGGCAACCATTTACAAGTACGAAATTACTACCAAAAAAGGCGAGGTCTTCCACAAGTCTGACCCTTACGCCTTCTTTTCTGAAGTCAGGCCGAAAAGCGCCTCCATCGTCTGGGATATTAACAAGTACCAGTGGCAGGATAGCGGATGGATGGCAAAACGAAAGGAAAAATCACGTTTGGATGGTCCTATGGCTGTCTACGAAGTCCATTTGGGTTCCTGGATGCGTGGACCGGATAATACTTTTTTGAATTACCGGGAACTAACTGAGCGGCTGGCTGAATACGTGAAGAATATGGGCTTTACCCACATTGAACTTCTGCCCATAACAGAACATCCGTTAGATGAATCCTGGGGTTACCAGACCACCGGCTATTTTGCACCGACCAGCCGGTTTGGGACACCGGACGAGTTTGCTTTCTTGGTGGACTTTCTCCACCAGGAGGGAATCGGCGTGATTATGGACTGGGTACCGGCCCATTTCCCCAAGGATGGCCATAGCCTGAGTTGGTTTGACGGCACCGCCTTATACGAACACTTAGACCCGCGGCAGGGAGAACACAAAGATTGGGGAACTGCCATCTTTAATTACGGGCGGCATGAAGTATCCAACTTTTTGATTAACAGCGCCTTGTTCTGGCTGGATAAGTACCACTTAGACGGTTTAAGAATCGATGCGGTTGCCTCAATGCTCTACCTTGACTATTCCCGTAAGGCCGGAGAATGGATTCCCAATAAGTACGGCGGGAACGAAAATTTAGAAGCGAACGCTTTTCTTAAAAGACTCAATGAGGTACTGTACCAATACCACCCGGATACTTTTACCGTTGCTGAAGAATCCACTGCCTGGCCCATGGTCTCCCGGCCTACCTATGTGGGTGGGTTAGGTTTTGGCTATAAGTGGAATATGGGCTGGATGAACGACACGCTTTCTTACATCTCAAAGGAGCCGATACATCGTAAGTACCATCACCAGAATCTCACTTTCAGCCTCCTTTATGCCTTCAGCGAAAACTTTATCCTCCCCCTTTCCCACGACGAGGTGGTCCACGGAAAGGGAGCGTTATTGGCTAAGATGCCCGGAGATGACTGGCAGAAGTTTGCCAATCTGCGTCTTCTCTTGGGCTATTTTTATACCCACCCGGGTAAAAAACTCCTCTTTATGGGTGCGGAAATCGGCCAGTGGTGGGAATGGAACTGTCTGGGCAGTCTCTCCTGGGATTTACTGCAGTACGAACGCCACCAGAAACTCCAGCAGTTCGTCCGGGACCTTAACCGAATTTATCAAAGCGAACCCTCTCTCCACCAGTATGATTTTGAACCGGCTGGTTTTGAGTGGATAGATTTCCACGATGTGGAAGGAAGTGTTATTGCTTATCAGCGTTTTGCAAAAGACAGAAAAGACTCGGTGATTGTAATATGCAATTTTACCCCGGTTCCCAGACACAACTACCGCATCGGCGTTTCCCAGTCAGGCATTTACCGGGAGATGTTCAACAGCGATTCTGCCTACTACGGCGGGAGTAATTTAGGGAATGGAAATATCATTGCGAGCGAAGAGATACCCTGGAACAACCGCTCCGGCTCTCTCTCCTTAACCCTGCCTCCATTAGCCACCCTGATTTTGAAGCTCACCTAAATCTCAATCCTTATCCGTTCCGTCATTGTGAACTTGACATGTCGGGTATTTATGTTATACAATAATACCGTAATACAGTAGGAGGACTAAAATGGGCATGTCAAAAGTAAAGGAGAAGTTTCAGATAACAATTCCGGAAGATGTTCGCAATATTTTCCCCATCAAAGTGGGAGAATATGTGAGCGTGGAAACAGAGGAGACTTATATTAAAGTGAAACCGATGGTTATAGAAGAGAAGTTTTCGGAGAAAGAACTTAAATACCTAGAGGAGATTTTCCGAAAAGAACGGCGGAAGGCAAAGATTATGAACCAAAAAGAGTTTGATGCTTATTTAGAAAAACTATAATGCGTTACGCCGTTCCTCCTTCCTTTGAAAAGACCTTCCAAAAACTTATTCCGCAGGATAAAAAAGTGGTTAAGGGAGCTATTAGGTCTCTTATATCTTTCTACGAAACGGGACAAAGACCTGTTGGTTTAGGCCTGAAGAAACTGACCGAAGACATTTGGGAAATAAGAGCCGGTATTCGGCTGAGAATTTTGTTCACAATAGAAGGCGACCTTCTTAGCTGGTGTATTGTTGGAAGTCACGACCAGAT
>CAZVUE010000040.1:0-1070 GCA_964630335.1 uncultured bacterium
GTATTTTATCACAAAGGAGTGCCAATGGACAAATTTTTCAACTTCCGGCTGGCTAACGATATCGGAATCGATCTGGGTACCGCCAACAGCGTTGTTTACGTCCATGGGAAAGGGATTGTTCTTTCCGAACCATCCATCGTTGCGATTGACCGGGAAACGCGCAAGGTCATTGCGGTGGGAACAGAAGCCAAGAGGATGTTAGGAAGAACACCCGCCAATATAATCGCGATGAGACCTTTACGAGATGGAGTTATTGCAGATTTTGAAGCGACGGAGACGATGTTGCGGTACTTTTTAGACCGGGTAAAGAACGTGAGGCACCGGTTCATCTTGCCCCCCCGGGTTGTCATCGCGATACCTTCCGGTATTACCAGCGTCGAGAAACGTGCCGTTATTGAAACCGCTACCAAAGCGGGTGCCCGGGCCGTCTATTTGATTGAGGAGCCTAAGGCAGCGGCGATTGGAATTGGTCTTCCGGTAGATGAGCCTATCGGCAATTTCGTTATCGATATGGGTGGAGGTACTACGGAAATGGCGGTAATTTCGTTGGGTGATATCGTCCTTTCCCGGAGTATCCGCATCGGTGGGAATGAGATGGATGAAGCCATTATTGAGTACCTGAAGAAGAAATACAACCTTCTGGTCGGGGAGCGGACAGCCGAAGAGATTAAGATTCAAATCGGGTCCGCCTGGCCCCTGGAAGAAGAGTTAACGATGGATGTGACCGGACGTGATTTGGTTGAAGGTCTGCCCCGCAAAATTTTGGTTCACTCTGAGGAGATTAGAGAAGCGCTGAAAGAAAGTCTCTCTGCCATTGTCAACGAAGTACGGGCTCTTTTGGAGGGTACGCCGCCGGAACTGTCCAGTGATTTGGCGGTACGGGGTATCTTTATGGCGGGCGGAGGTTCCCTTCTGCGCGGGATTGCCAATCTCCTTTCCGCAGAGACCAAAATACCGGTTCAAGTAGCCGAGGAGCCGCTTCTGGCAGTAGTTAAAGGGACCGGAAAGATGCTTGAGGAAGAACATTACTTCCGCAAGATTGCCCCGGTACGCGTTTAATGCAAGGCTAA
>CAZVUE010000040.1:1170-8837 GCA_964630335.1 uncultured bacterium
CTTTTGTTTAATTATGCTCTGGAGGTTTCAGAAAGAGATTGTTTTAGTCCTGCTATGTTTGTTATCGGGCGCTATTTTTCGCCTAACCGTCCGGGGATATAACACTTCCGGCAAAACACTAATTCCCGAGTCTGCGGTTTGTTATCAGAAGTCCTACATCCAGGAAATTACCTTAGAGAACCGTCGTTTAAGAACCCTTTTGAATTTAAAAGAACGCCAGGGAGGTACCATTGCGGCAATGGGTGAGGTAACTGCGGTTGACCCAATCGGATGGCCCATCTGGCTTACGGTAGCGACAAATCGCGTTGAGGGGATAAGAGCAAATTTACCGGTTTTGGATAAAGACGGGAACCTGATCGGCCAGGTGACAAAACAGGATGGTAATCTGGTGAGAGTGATGACGATTCTCAATCCCCAAAGCCGAATCAGCGTGTGCTTGCAGGAAAGCGGGAATTTAGGTGTTCTTGAAAGTACTGGTCCTTTAAGCCTTCAGGTGGGATATATCCCGGCGGAAAATGAAGTTAAGGCTAATGAATCAGTCGTTACTTCCCGGATAAGCCAACACTACCCACCCGGCCTTCCGGTGGGAACAGTGCAAAAGTCAACCGTTGGTAAAGGTTTCTTCCGGGAGGTTTCAGTTCGTCCCAACGCCAACTTTTCAACCCTGAAAGAGGTGGTAATTGTGTATTAACCCGCGTAATTTAGTTCTGGTTATACTACTTAATTTTGGAGTTCAATGTTTAGTCTTTAAATACCTGCGTTTTCTGGATATTACACCGGATTTAACCCTCCTTTTTGTTCTTTATTTAAACCTTTTCTATCCTGAGACAACCGGTTTGTTAACAGCGTTTGCCTTAGGGTTATATCAGGACCTTCTTTTCCGTTCGCCGGTTGGCAGCCATAGTCTGATCTATCTCCTGGTGGCGTATTTAGCCAATAAATTTTTCGGGAAGAAAGCCATCCTTACCGTCCGGAGTACCTTTTTCTTTCCGCTCTTTTTCTCCCTTTTTTTTTCTTTCGGATACCAGCTCCTTTCCTTACCGGCCTGGGGCCCGAATCTCTTCTGGAAACCGGTTATCTTTTCGTTGTATAATGGAATATGGGCGATGCCAGCCTTTTACCTTTACCACCGGGGCCTCACTTAAAAATGCAAATATCAAAAATGACACAACGTGTCATTCTGAACTCGTTTCAGAATCTCAGATCCTGAAATAAATTCAGGATGACAAAATACGTCAGATGGACCGCTTTGACGTTTTACGGAAGTCTATTTCTGCAGCACTAATGATGCTGGCTCTGGGGTTACTCTATCTCCAGATTTTCGCCTACCAGCGGTTTAAACGCCTGTCTCAGGACAACTCAATCCGGACATTATATCTGGATATTCCCCGGGGCAAAATTTTAGACCGTAACGGAATCGTATTGGCCGAGGATAAGTTAGGATTTAATTTAGCCTTTGTTCCGTTCGACCTGGATAAAGACCGTGGTAAGTACGCAGAGATTTTGAGTCCTATCCTTGATATGAGCCAGGCAGAGGTCAGAAAAAAAATGAGTGAGAAGTTTGCCAATCCCTTTGAGCCGCACCTTCTGTTCCACGGACTTTCCCAGGAGCAGATCCATCAGATAGAAGAGGACCTCCACCAGCTGAAAGGAGCCTATATCCAGGCGGGTCTTATCCGGCATTACCCCTTGGGTATGATGGCTGCTTCTATCATCGGTTACTTAGGGGAAGTGAACAGAGAAGAACTCCCGGTTTTAAAAAATGAAGGTGTACGCTCCGGCGATTTGCTCGGGCGCAGTGGCATTGAAAAGATGTTTGATGTTCTTCTACGTGGTCAGCGTGGCGGGACACAGGTAGAGGTGAATGCCCGGGGACAACAGCTGCGGATTTTGGGGCAAAAAGAATCCAGGCCCGGGCACACCATCGTTTTGACCATCGACGTCCGCCTTCAAAAAGCGGCGTTTGAAAAGTTTGGTGACCGCAGCGGGGCGGTTGTAGTTCTTTCACCTTCCACCGGAGAAGTTCTGGCGCTGGTGAGTAAACCCACTTATGACCCGGTCAATCCCGCGGCATACCTTTTACGTCCGGATAAGCCATTTTTAAACCGTGCCTTGGCGGGTCTCTATGCACCCGGTTCCGTATTTAAGATTATTACTTCAATCGCTGCTCTTGAGACCGGTGCAGTAACTTCCCAGGATGAATATGAATGTACCGGGCTGATTACTTTTGGTGACCGGGAGTTTCACTGCTGGAAGGAAGAAGGACACGGTTGGGTATCTTTCAAAGAGGCGCTGTCGCAGTCCTGTAATATCTACTTTGGACAGATTGGGATACAAGCTGGTGAAACCAAATTATTGGAATATGCGGCAAAGGCCGGGTTAGGGGTATTGACCGGTATCGACCTGCCGGGTGAAAAAGCCGGTTTTGTTCCCCGGTCCGGGGAATCCGGAGGCGCGCTTAATCTTGCTATCGGGCAGGGTGCCCTTTTGGTTACGCCGGTTCAGATGGCTAATCTTATTGCGACTGTAGCCAATGGTGGTAATATTATGAGGCCGGAATTGGTGAAAGAAATTAATAATCTGGAGGGTATTAAGATTGAAGAATTCCAACCCTCCCTCCGGAGTTATTTCTTCGTTTCCGAGCCGACCATGTCCCTTTTGAAAGAAGGTCTAACCGCAGTAGTTGCCTCCGGAACCGGCGCATCCGCTGCGGTTCCAGGCATTACGGTCGCCGGAAAGACCGGTACCGCTCAGACTGCCCAGCGCGATTTGAGTATGCCCACCCGCGGCAGTTTTGTCTGTTATGCACCGGCGGACCAACCCCAGGTTGCAATGGCGGTGGTTTTAGACAGCGGCGCTTCTCCCGAAGCCGCCACTATCGCCGGTCAGATTTTAAGAAATTATTTTTTCCCTCCGCGGGAAGAGATATCCCCGGACACTAAAACCAACGCATTATAATTTTGGCATTTGGATTGATGCAACCCTAAAGGGTTGCCCTACATTAGCATTGGACTGACGTAGGGCAAGGCTTTAGCCTTGCAAAATATATGGGATTTTCTAAAAAATCCGGCAAGAAATCTTATCCGCTTCTGTTGTCTTTAACCGGAATCCTTGTTTTTATCGGTCTGGTCCTTATTTTTAGCGCCAGTCGTGTCGTGGGGCGGAGTTTGGCCGACCTTTTCGGCAAACAGTTGTTGTGGACCGCTTTAGGATTCGGGACTCTGGCTTTTTTTTATAAAAGCGATTTCCATTTCTGGAGCCGGAGTTCCATTTTTTTCTATCTGGTCAGTCTGGCGCTCTTAGCTTCGGTACTTGTTTTCGGCCAGGGCCGGGCGGAAGTCCAGCGCTGGTTTAAGGTCGGGTTCTTTTATTTCCAACCCTCAGAATTCGCCAAACTGATTTACATCTTCACTTTGGGGAACTATTTTGAGCGCAACAAGGATTCCGTTAAAAGATTTACTACTTTTTTGTGGGCATTTCTTTTTATCTTTCTGCCCCTTTTTATTTTAATTCTTCTCCAACCAAACTTAGGAACCGCTTTCGTATTCCTGCCCATCTTCTTTGCGGTTGCCTATATCGCCGGTACCCCCAAAAAGCACCTTCTTACGCTTTCCGGGTTAGGTTTACTTGCCCTTCCGGTATTCTGGTTATTTTTAAGGGATTACCAGAAACGGCGTATCTCAGTCTTTTTGAATCCGGGTATTGACCCGTTAGGGGCTGGCTACAATATTCTTCAGTCCCGCATCGCTATTGGCTCCGGAGGTTTTTTCGGGAAAGGTTTCTTGAGGGGAACGCAGACTCACTTAGCTTTTTTACCCGAACACCACACCGACTTCATCTTCTCGGTTTTAGCCGAAGAATGGGGTTTTTTAGGAGGTATTGCTCTTCTTCTGGTCTATTTCTTATTTCTGACCGAGGTGTTTAAGATAGCCTCTTTTACCCGGGACCGGGCCGGAACTTTTATTGCGGTTGGTTTCGGAACAATGTTTGCGACCCACATATTCGTTAATGTCGCAATGGCGATGGGTTTTCTCCCGGTGGTGGGAATTCCGCTTCCTTTTTTAAGTTACGGGGGCTCTTCCCTGATTGCCTCTCTGACTGCGGTCGGGATTCTTTTGAGCATTAAACGCCAGGAAACCTTTTTATAACCTTCGCAAGGCTGAAGCCTTGTCCTACGTTAGCTAATGTAGGGCAAACCTTTAGGTTTGCTTGATGTTTGAAATGGACCTGCAGGATTTAAATCTGATAACAAAGCCGGCCCGATACATCGGGAGTGAAGTAAATATCATCCGCAAGGATTGGAAGAGCGCAAAACTGAAGGTTGCCCTGTGTTTTCCGGAAACCTATGAATTGGGGATGTCCAACCTGGGAATCCGGATTATTTATGGAGTAATCAATGCGCACCAGGACTATCTTGCCGAAAGGGTCTTTGCTCCGGAACGTGATTTGGAAAAGATGTTGCGCGAGAACGGGTCTTTTCTCACCTCGCTGGAATCCAGGAGGCCCCTTTTCGAATTTGACTTGCTCGGGGTGACGTTGGCAGGCGAACTTTCCTACAGTAATTTTCTTACCGTTCTTTCTTTAGGAGGTATTCCGCTCCGGAATATTGAACGCAGCAGGGAGCATCCCATAATTCTGGCTGGTGGTAGCGGTGCTTTTACGCCGGAACCGATGGCAGATTTTTGCGACGCTTTTTTTGTCGGTGAAGGCGAAGAGGCGATTCTGGATATCCTTCAGGTTTTGACTGAAAATAAAGGAAGGAACCGGGAAGAACGGCTCATGGCTTTAAGCAAACTTCCCGGTATATATGTACCGGCTTTTTATAAACCGCAATATAATGCTTCCGGTGTTTATCAGGGGTTGGAGGTTCAAAGAAAAGGAGTTCCGGAAAAGGTTAAACGGGTGGTGGTAACCAATTTCGAGGAGGCTCCTTTTCCCAAAAGGTGGTTGGTTCCCTACCTGTCAATAGTACACGACCGCATCGGCATAGAAATTATGCGCGGGTGTGTCCATCGCTGTCAGTTTTGCCAGGCGCGGATTATCTACAGTCCCTGTCGGCTGCGTTCGCCCCGGAAGATTTTTACTCTGGTCAAAGAATCCCTGGCTATGACCGGATACGAAGAGGTTTCGTTGCTTTCCCTTTCTTCCGGCGATTACCCGAATCTGGAAGAATTGCAGAAGATTCTTGAACCGTACTGCCGTCTAAAAACGGTGAAAATTTCTTTTCCTTCTCTCCGGGCTGACACCCTTGTTCTGTCTGCAGTCCGGGTGGAAAAGGGTAAAAAACAGCCGGCACTTACCTTTGCTCCGGAAAGTTCAGAACGTCTACGTCTATTATTGGGTAAGGAGATAAGGGATAAAGACTTGCTCAGCCAGGCGCAACAGGCAAGAGAAGCCGGCTGGACCAGACTTAAACTTTATTTTATGTTGGGTCTGCCTGGCGAGACCGAAGACGACCTCCGGGAAATCGTGAGACTAATCAGAGAATTGAGCCGCATCCTTTTCCTGAATCTTTCCTTTAATACCTTCATTCCCAAACCGCATACTCCTCTGGAGAGGTGCGGGATGGCAAACCGAGAAGAAATTGGGGAAAAGAAGATGTTTTTGCAGAAGTCTTTTAATAATCGTCGTTATATTTCGCTAAGGTTTCGTTCCTATGGACAGAGTCTTTTGGAAATCCTCCTTGCCCGGGGTGACCGCCGGATGTCTTCAGTAATCTTAGGTGCCTGGGAAAAAGGGGCACGTTTTGACGGCTGGGATGACCATCCTTATTTTAACCTCTGGGAGGAGGCTCTAAAAGAAAGCGGATTTAATACGGAAGAGATGACCGGGGTTCTGCCGGAAAATTCGGTTGTACCCTGGAGCCATATCGTGGTATAATACTTTCGTGTCATTCCCGCGTGTAGTAAGCGGGAATCCAGTTTTTATGTAATAGTTTTGGTTATGCCGGAGGGAAAAGATGCGTAGTGATATATTGCGAGGCGACTACCGGTTTGCACCGCACCGTTCACTTTTTAAGGCTTTGGGTTATACGGAAGCAGAACTGGCGCGTCCCTTAATCGGCGTGGCTAATTCCGGAAACGAACTGATACCCGGCCACCTTCATTTAGACTTGATTGCGGATGCGGTTAAGAGAGGAATCTACTTAGCCGGAGGTACTCCTTTTGAATTTCGTACCATCGGGGTTTGCGACGGGATTGCCATGGGACATTCGGGAATGAAGTATTCGCTTGCTTCCCGGGAACTGATTGCGGATAGTGTTGAGGTTATGGCTAAAGCCTATCCTTTTGATGGTCTGGTCTTAATTCCCAATTGCGACAAAATCATTCCCGGAATGTTAATGGCGCTTTTACGGGTCAATCTGCCCGGACTTTTGGTCAGCGGTGGTCCGATGCTGGCTGGCACCTTTAAAGGGAAAAAGGTTGACCTCATTTCCGTATTTGAAGCGGTTGGCAGTTGCAGTGCCGGTAAAATAAGCGAAAAGGACCTCCGGGCTCTTGAGGATGTGGCTTGTCCGGGTTGTGGTTCCTGCGCCGGAATGTTTACCGCCAATTCCATGAATTGTCTTACGGAAGCCCTAGGTTTGGGATTACCCGGAAACGGTACCATACCTGCGGTAGACAGCCGCCGGATCCGTTTGGCGAAAGAGGCGGGGATGAAAGTATTAGAATTGGTAAAGAGGAATCTTGTACCGCGTGAGGTTGCCACCTCTGCAGCATTTACCAACGCCATCGTACTTGATATGGCTCTGGGTGCTTCCACCAATACCGTTTTACACCTTCCCGCAATCGGCCGGGAAGCCGGCTTGATTCTTTCCCTTTCCGAATTTGACAAACTGAGTAGAAAGACCCCTAATCTTTGTCGCATCGCACCGGCCGGTCAACATCGGATGGAGGATTTGGATAGAGCCGGCGGAATTCCTGCGGTCCTTTCCGAACTTGCCAAAGAAGAAGGCCTGCTTGACCTTTCAACGATGACCGTCTCCGGGAAGAATTTAGGGGAAGTTATTTCGGATGCGGAAGTATCGGAGCCGGAGGTTATTCGTTCCATCCGGAATCCTTACCGTAAAGAAGGCGGAATTGCGATTCTCTTTGGAAATCTGGCACCCGAAGGGGCAGTGGTTAAACAATCAGCGGTTAATGAAAGACACCTTACCCATACCGGTAAAGCCCGGGTTTTCGAAGATGAAGAGGAAGCACTGAAGGCGGTTTTGGGTAACCGGATTGAAGAGGGAGCGGTGGTGGTTATCCGTTGCGAAGGGCCAAGGGGAGGACCGGGAATGCGGGAGATGCTCTCCGTAACCAGTGCCCTGTCTGGTGCGGGTAAAGATGAAGGGGTTGCCCTGCTTACCGACGGCAGATTTTCCGGTGGTACCCGGGGTTTAGCCATTGGTCATATTTCACCGGAGGCGGCCGCCGGTGGTCCCATCGCGTTGGTAAAGGACGGCGATATTATTGAAATTGATTTGCCGAACCGGCATCTTAACCTGAAGGTTTCCCCGGAAGAGATTGAGAAGAGGAAGAAAGGCTGGCAGGCGCCTGCCCCAAAGATTACCGAAGGTTACCTCTACCGCTACAGCCGGTCGGTCAGTTCCGCGGCCCGGGGCGCCGTCGTAACGTAGGGCAAGGCTTTAGCCGTTTCCGTAGGGCAAGGCTTTAGCCGTTTCC
>CAZVUE010000041.1:0-2457 GCA_964630335.1 uncultured bacterium
CGATGTCCTTATGGAAGCGCTGGATAACTACTTAGGCTGGAACGTCTACCGCCACTCGTGAAGAAACCTACAGGAATTTATTCCCCTCACCTTTATCCTCTCCCTCAAGGGGAGAGGGTTTGGGTGAGGGTGCCCTTGACGGTAAGGATATCGGTAGAGTAAAATCTAAAGAATGTTCTTTTTTATCAAAACCATCCTTATTGGAGTATGCCTCTCTCTGGGAACTTTTTTGTTTGGTGTCTCCGGTCAGACGGAAGAACGAAACGTAATTGCCCTTGAAATCTCCGGCAATCAAACCATCGCTACCGGTCGCATCCTGCTTTTTGTCCAAACCCGCTCTGGCCAGCATTACTCGGAAATCACGGTTGCGGAAGATACCAAACGACTTATGGATACCGGCTTCTTCTCCCAGGTTGTACCAAATGTGGAGACGGTTCCGGAAGGAGTGAAGGTAACCTTTCAGGTGAAGGAACAACCAACCATTACGGCGATTAACTTTTACGGAAACCGGCACTATTCCAAAAAGAACCTGCAAAAAGAGATTGCCATAACCGTGGGACAACTATACGACAAAGCAAAAGTGGAAGAGACCCGAAATAAAATCCGTGGGTTTTACCTCAAGAAAGGCCTGTTCTTCACGGAAGTGGACGTAGACACAAAAGATTCGCCTCCCAACGGAGTCGCGGTAGACTTCAAAATTCAGGAAGGGTCTACCGCCCGGGTCACCAAAATTACCATTGTCGGGAACGAAAACCTCAAAGAAAGCAAAATCAAAAAGGCACTCAAAACCAAAGAACGCAACCTCTTTAAATTCATTTTAGGTACCTTTAAAGAAGAAGCGGTGAAAGACGATGAAGAACGAATCCGGAAACTCTATCACCGATATGGTTTTGCGGATGTAAAGATTAAGGGTGAAGTAAAGAGATACAAAAAAGAGTTGGAGGTTGTTTTTAATATTGAAGAAGGTAAACGATACCTCACCGGCACGGTAACTTTCTCCGGAAGTCTGCTTTTTCCAGAGGTGGTTCTTGAGAAAAAAAGCGCTTTGACCACCGACTCGCCTTATAGTGAAGAAGCGGTGTTGAAAGGACAGAGTAACCTTATATCCTTTTATCGGGAGAGAGGTTACCTTAAGTGCCGGGCAGAGCCGGTCCCTATCTACAACTCAAAAACTGACCGGGTGGATGTAACTTATTACGTTTCACCTAACGGCATTGTGGAGGTTGAGGAGATTAAAATTACCGGAAATACCCGAACCAAGGATAAAGTTATCCGCCGGGAAATAAAAGTCCTGCCTGGAGAACAATTCAACGGCGCCAAACTTAAAAGGTCGATAGAAAACTTAAGGGACCTGAACTATTTTGATGAAGTTAACGTCCAGCCGGAAGAAGGGTCCGCACCGGATAAGGCAAATATATCTTTTGACGTAAAAGAGAAGGACCACACCGGGAACCTGCTCGTTGGTGCCGGTTACAGTACGGTGGATGATTTTGTCGGATTTTTATCCATAGAACAGACCAATTTTGACTGGCATAACCCTCCTTCGTTTACCGGAGGGGGACAGAACGCGAAATTGTATGGAGAATTCGGAAGCAGTAAGCACGGTTACGTTTTGAGTTTTACCGAACCGTACCTTCGTGATTATCCGATATCCGCTGGTTTTGATATATATGACCGGTTCCGGGAGTACGACGAGTATCACGAAAGGAAAACCGGCGGTGACCTGCGTTTTGGATGGCGGATTCCCCAAGCGTACTGGCGTTTCAGTCTCACCCCCCGAATCGAAAGGATTGAAATAACCGACGTCGACGCAACTGCCTCCGTAGACTATCAAAATGAAGCCGGTGTTAGCGACGTCAACAGTCTGACTCTTGGCGTAACTCGGGACACCAGAAATTCCCGCCTGCGTACTACCTCAGGCACTCTGAACGACTTCAACTTCAAATATGCGGGTGGGTCCCTCAGCGGAGACAAGAACTTCTGGAAGAGCGAATACGGATTTTCTTCTTATCACCAATTACCCCGTAAGTTTATCTTCTCCACTCATACGCAATTAGCCTGGGCAGACGGGTTTGGCGATACCGGAGATGTGCCGATATACGAACGGTACTTCTGCGGTGGAGCCAAGACGGTGCGCGGTTATGAAGAGCGGTCCCTGGGACCTCTGGACACCAGCGGGATACCTAAAGGCGGAAATTTCCTGACCGTGGAAAATTTAGAGATTACCCACCCCATCTATGAGGAGATTCTCTTTTTGGCTTTCTTTGCCGATATTGGCCAAGCCTGGTGGAAAACATCAGGATTTGACCTTTCCGAACTTAAAGTCGGCGTAGGCACCGGCATTCGCATCAAGATTCCTATTTTCCCGATGCCGATAAAAATAGACTACGGCTATGCGTTAGACCCGTTACCCGGCGAGGACCCGGGTCGGTTCCACTTTACGATAGACTGGGGCTT
>CAZVUE010000041.1:2557-8836 GCA_964630335.1 uncultured bacterium
CTGAGGAGGGAAAGGTGAAAAAGGTCGGAGTGTTAGGGGCAGTAATCGGTTTGGTATTAGCAGTGAACTGGGCAAGCGGTCAGGAGATTAAGATTGGTGTGGTTGACATGAACGGGGTATTCTCTGCCTATTATAAGGTGGCGGAAACCCAGAAAGAGTTTGACAGTTTACGTAAAGAACGCCAGGCTTCCGTGGAGAAAAAGGCTGACGAAATGCAGAACGAGATTCAACCCCTGCAGGATAAATTGGATAAACAACAAAGCGATCTGAAAGAGAAAGAGAAGGTACTGAGTAAAGAAAAGACCGAGGAGATGAAAGCGGAGATTTCGAAATTGGGAGATGAAATAGAGAAGAAACGTAATGAGGTCCTGCGTTTCCAGAGAGAAGCGTACCAGGAACTCCAGAGTAAAAACCGGGAAATGGTGGAAAGCCGGGTAAAGGAGATTAACGAGGTAATTGCCAGAATAGGCAAAGAAAAAGGTTACACCGTAATCATTCACAAAGAAGCGGTGCTCTACTCTCTTGATGCGGCCGATTTAACCGACGAAGTTCTTAAAATCCTGAATAAAGAAGCACCCAAATCAGCAGAACCTAAAGCCAAAGGAGAATCAAAGAAAAGGTAAGTATATGGCTAAAACCGTTGAAGAACTGGCGCAATTAGTTGGTGGTCGGGTAATCGGAGACGAAGGACTGGTAATCACCGGCGTTTCCGGCATTAAAGAAGCGGGAGCAGGTGAAATCACCTTTGTGGCTAACCGGAAGTATTACTGCCTGATGGACAAAACGCAAGCCTCCGCAATTCTTGTGCCGCCGGAAATCAAGAGCGGAAAACGCACCCTGATTCAGGTGGACAACCCTTCCTTAGCCTTTGCCCGCATCGTCTCGCTCTTCGGACCGGAGACCATTACCTTATCCGCCGGCATCCACCCAACCGCCATCATCGGGGAAGGCGTGGTTTTAGGTAAAGATGTCTCCATCCAACCTTACGTGGTGATTGAAAACCACGCGCGGATTGGGGACCGGGCCGTCCTCTGTGCCGGTGTCTACGTGGGCCACTACACCATTCTTGGTGACGACTGCCTCATCTATCCTCATGTCTCCATCAGAGAACGGGTGGAGATAGGCAATCGGGTAATCATTCATGGTGGAACCGTCATCGGTGGTGACGGCTTTGGTTTTGCAACGGTAAGCGGCATTCACCATAAGATTCCTCAGATTGGTACCGTGCGTATAGAAGACGACGTAGAGATTGGTTCCTGCGTAACGATTGACCGGGCGAGATTTGATACCACCTTAATTAAACGGGGTGTTAAAATTGACAATCTGGTTCAGATCGCCCACAACGTTACCATCGGTGAAAATACCATCGTGGTGGCTCAGGTAGGTATCTCCGGCACCACCACCATCGGTAAAAACGTCATCATCGCCGGCCAGGCTGGCATCATTGGTCATATCGCGGTAGGCGACAATGTTCTCATCTCCGGTAAGGCTGGCGTAACCAAGGACGTTCCAAGTGGGACCCATGTCTCCGGTTTCCCGGCCCGGGAAAGGAACAAAGATATGAAACTACAAGCCTATCTTCACAAACAACCAAAACTCTGGGAAAAGGTCCTTGAATTGGAAGCCAGGATGGCTAAGTTAGAAGAAAGGAATAATGGCACAACAAACAACGATTAAAAAGAAGGTCTCCTTTGAAGGAATTGGTCTGCATACCGCGCATCGGGCAAAGGTAACCTTTAAACCGGCCGAGGTTAATACCGGCCTGGTATTTGTCCGAACCGACCTGCCGGGAAAGCCGGAAGTTAAAGTGGAGATAAGTAACCTTCTCCCCGAAGAGAGACGGTCCCGGCGTACCTCAATCGGGAGAGACAACGTAGAAATTCACACCGTCGAACATATCCTGGCCACCCTTTTAGGATTGGGCATTGACAATCTCATCGTGGAAATTAATAACGACGAATTTCCCGGTGAAGACGGGTGCAGCAAAAAGTTTTCCGAACTGCTTCTTCGTGCCGGGATTGAAGAACAGTCTGTTCTCCACAGAACCATCACTTTGCGGGAACCGGTATTCGTCAATAACGACGACAGCCAGGTCATTGCCTTACCCTCGCCGGTCTTCAAAATCTCCTATACCCTGGACTATCCGGCACCCCTGAAGAGCCAGTACGTTTCGTTCGTCATCGAACCCCGGACATTCCTTTCAGAAATTGCACCCGCACGCACCTTCTGCCTCCAGAGTGAAGTGGACGCTTTAATCAAGAGCGGATTAGGAAAAGGCTCCAATTACACTAACACCATCGTTATTGGTAAAAAAGGTATCATCAATAATACCCTGCGTTTTGAAAACGAAATGGCGCGGCACAAAGTCCTGGACCTTCTGGGTGACTTGGGACTTCTGTCCGCGGTTCCGTTGGCACACATCATCGCCATCCGGAGCGGTCACATTCTCAATGTTCATCTGGTTCATAAGATTCTGGATGTTGGCCGCCGGGAAAGTGCCGCGGCGGTAATATCGCCGGACGACGGGATAGACCTTCACAAAGTGATTCTGGAGGCGGAAGACATCCTGAAAATTATCCCGCACCGGCCGCCTTTCCTCTTTGTGGACCGTATCGTTAAAATTGAAGAAGACAAAGTCATCGTGGGCTTAAAGAGCGTTTCCATCGACGAGCCGTACTTCTCCGGTCATTTCCCGGGTCGACCGGTAATGCCCGGAGTGATTTTGGTAGAAACGATGGCGCAGGTCGCTGCCGTTTTGATGTTGCGGAAGAAGGAACACCGTCATAAATATGCTTATTTTGCTGCCATCAACAACGCCCGGTTCCGACATGCGGTCTTACCGGGTGACCAACTGCGGATTGAGGTGGAACTGTTAAAATTCCGCAGCCGCATCGGTCAGGTCCACGCAAAAACGCTGGTAGAAGGCAAAACCGTTGCCGAAGCGGACCTGATGTTTGCCCTTCTTGACCGTTAACCTTATTGACGCAAGGCTAAAGCCTTGCCCTACATGTAGGGCAAACCTTTAGGTTTGCTTGGTGTTAAATTCAATTTTTTGTTTTGTGAGCAAGCGCACCGACCTCAAAAAGATCTTAATCATCGGTTCTGGCCCTATCATCATCGGACAGGCCTGTGAATTTGATTATTCCGGTACTCAAGCCTGTAAAGCCCTCCGTAACGCAGGTTATCAAATCGTTCTGGTCAACTCCAACCCTGCCACCATTATGACCGACCCGGGAATGGCTGATGCCACCTATATTGAACCCCTCACCACCGAAAGCCTGGAAAAGATTATCGCCAAAGAACGGCCGGATGCGGTACTACCCAACTTAGGAGGTCAAACCGGCTTAAACCTAACCGCAGACCTGCACCGCAAAGGCATTCTGGAAAAATACGGTGTCCAAGTCATTGGCGTCCAGGCAGATGCGATTGAACGCGGGGAAGACCGCATCGCCTTTAAAGAGACGATGAACCGCCTGAAGGTGGAGATGCCCCTTAGTGACCCGGCTTATAATGTGGAAGAAGCCGAAGGAATCGCCCGGCGATTGGGTTATCCGGTGGTCATCAGACCCGCTTACACCCTGGGTGGTACCGGCGGTGGAATCGCCTGGAACGTGGAAGAACTGCGCACCATAACAGCCCGCGGTATCTCCGCCAGTATGATCGGTCAGGTGCTTATCGAAGAGTCGGTTTTGGGATGGGAAGAACTGGAATTAGAGGTGGTACGCGATTCCGAGAATAAGATGATCACCGTCTGTTTCATTGAAAATGTTGACCCGATGGGTGTCCATACCGGTGACAGTTTCTGTGTTGCACCCATGCTCACGGTACCGAAAGATTTACAGGCAAAACTCCAGGAAATATCTTACCGGATAGTGGAATCCATCAAAGTCATCGGTGGAACCAACATCCAGTTTGCCCATGATTTAAAAACCGGACGGCTGGTGGTGATTGAAATCAATCCCCGCACTTCCCGCTCCTCAGCCTTGGCCTCCAAGGCGACCGGCTTTCCGATTGCCCGGGTTTCCTCCCAATTAGCTGCCGGGATAACCCTTTCAGAACTTCCCTACTGGCGGGAAGGTTCCTTAGATAAATATACGCCGTCCGGAGACTACGTGGTAGTTAAATTTTCCCGATGGGCATTTGAAAAATTCAAGGGCGCCAAAGACATACTCGGTACGCAGATGCGGGCGGTAGGAGAGGTAATGAGCATCGGCAAAACCTATAAAGAAACTCTTCAAAAATCCATCTATTCCTTAGAAATTAAACGGTATGGATTAGGATTTGCCAAAAACTTCCATACCTTACCTCTTGAGGAATTACGCAAACTATTAGCCGAACCCAGTTCTGAACGTCAGTTCCTGATGTATGAAGCCCTGCGTAAAGGGATGGAGACTGAAGAACTTTATGAATTAACCCATATCGGCCGGTGGTTCATTCAACAGATGAAGGAATTGGTTGAATTGGAAGAAAGACTCCTTGTCTATAAAGGGAACCTACTTCCCGATGCCCTTCTCATTCAGGCAAAAAAAGACGGTTTTTCCGATAAATATTTAGGTCAGATACTAAACCTGCCCGAAGTACAGATAAGGAATAGAAGACAGGCACTTAAGATAAACCACGGATGGGATTCGGTGCCGGTAAGCGGCGCCACCGGTGCCTATTATTACTCTACCTATAACGGTCCGGACAAAGTGCCGGTCTCTTCCGCACGGAAGGTTATGATTTTAGGCGGAGGTACCAACCGGATCGGCCAGGGAATCGAGTTTGATTACACCTGCGTACATGCCGCCTTTGCGCTGCGGGATTTAGGATACGAAAGTATTATGGTCAACTGTAACCCGGAAACCGTCTCAACCGACTACGATACCTCCGATAAACTCTATTTTGAACCACTTACCGTAGAACACGTCTTGAGCATCTACCAGAAAGAACAGCCGGAGGGTGTAATCGTTCAGTTTGGTGGTCAGACACCGCTCAATATCGCTTCAGAACTGGCTAATGCGGGCATAAAGATTCTGGGTACGTCACCGGAAAGTATTGACTTAGCAGAAGACCGGAAACGTTTTGCCGGCGTAATGAAAAAGATGGGCATACCTCAACCGGAAAGCGGTACCGCCACTTCCATGGGAGAAGCATTGAAAGTGGCACGCATTATTGGCTATCCTTTGATGATACGTCCTTCTTACGTATTAGGTGGCCGGGCGATGGAAATTATCTACGATGACGAAATGTTAGAAAAGTACGTTTCCGCAGCAGTTGAGGTCTCTCCGGAATATCCTATCCTGATTGACAAATTTTTAGAGAATGCCGTAGAAGCGGAATCTGATGCCATCTCTGACGGGAAAGAAGCCTTTGTTCCCTCGGTAATGGAACACATTGAACTGGCTGGCATCCATTCCGGAGACAGCGCCTGCGTACTTCCCCCGCGAACCATTTCTCCGGCCCACCTGCAGACAATTGAAGAATATACCCGGCAGATAGCGGTGGAACTGAAGGTAGTGGGACTAATTAACATTCAGTTTGCCATCGCCAACGATACGGTCTATGTTTTAGAAGCCAACCCCCGCGCTTCACGGACTGTCCCCCTGGTATCAAAAGTGACCAACGTCTCCATGGCACGTATCGCTACTCAGGTAATGCTCGGCACCGCACTAAAAGACCTCGGACTGTGCCCCAGACAATACCCTTACTACGGAGTAAAAGAATCGGTCTTCCCGTTCAACATGTTTCCGGAAGTTGACCCGTTACTGGGCCCAGAGATGCGCTCCACCGGCGAGGTCTTAGGACTGGCAGACTCATTTGGCTTAGCCTTCTACAAAACCCAACTGGCAACCGGTTTCACCCTGCCAACCTCCGGAACGGTTCTGGTAACCGTTGCTAATCGCGATAAAGAAAAAGTGCTGCCAGCGGTGAAAAAATTGGCGGATATGGGTTTCACCATTCTGGCAACAACAGGAACCGCTGATTTTTTACAGAGCCACCGCATAAACGTCCAACCAGTCAAAAAGTTGCATGAAGGCAGACCCAATATCATCGATGCGATGCATAACCGCCAGATAAATCTGGTTATCAATACACCGGCGGGTAAAAAAAGCGCTTATGACGACAGTTACATCCGCAAATCTGCCATACGCTACAAAATTCCTTATATCACCACACCCGCCGCCGCCATCGCTACCGCGGAAGGAATTGAAGCCGCCCGCAAAACAACCGCAAGCGAAGTCAAATCACTTCAGGAATACCATCAAGAAATTACCTTGGGGGTTGTTAAATAATAAA
>CAZVUE010000042.1:0-8810 GCA_964630335.1 uncultured bacterium
GGAGCCCGTGGTCAAAGACCGAAACCTTTGCCTGTTCCTCCGGCACCAACTTCCCCTCGAGATAGATCAACAATCCCATTGATAACCTCCGATTCATTTAACCGTAGGGACTTGATTTATCAAGCCCGCGGGTCGGATAAATCCGACCCCTACGTCAAATATTTACTATTTTACCATTTTTCAGATTAATAGTACGAGTGGCGAAAGAATGCGCAATTTCCTGATTATGAGTGGCGATAATAAAACCGGTTTTACTTTCATCTCTTATCCGGTGGAAAATTTTCAGACACCGTTCCGTGTTCTCCCGGTCTAAATTTCCGGTTGGTTCGTCCGCAAATACAAAACCGGGTTTGTTAATCAACGCCCGTCCAATCGCAACCCTTTGCTGTTCACCCGCGGACAGTTCTTTCGGTAACGCATCTCTCCGCTCATTCAAACCTAATTGAGTTAAAATGCCTCCTGCTTTTTCCTGTAGGAACCCTAAGTTCTCTTTCCGGCTCCCGATTAAAGACGGTAAAAAGATATTCTCCAGAACCGTAAATTCAGGCAGAAGGTTGAAAAACTGGAAGACAAAACCAAAAGAGCCATTGCGCAAAAGAGACTTTTCCTTATCGGAAAGGAACGAAAAAGGCTCCCCATCCAGAAAAACTTCTCCTTCGGTAGGAATATCCAATCCCGAAAGAAGGTTCAGAAGGGTCGTCTTGCCGGAACCGGATGGACCGAGAAGAACCACCACCTCCCCGGATTGAAGCGTCAAATCGACGCCGTCCAACGCAGACACCCTCTGGTTTCCCTCCGAAAACACCTTGGTTAATCCCTTCGCCCTAATTTCCATATACTATTCGGACCTGAGCGTAACCGCCGGCGCCACCCGGGCGGCTTCCTGAACCGGGAAGAACGACGCCAGAAGCGCGATAAGAAAAGCGGACAGGCAAATCCACAATACATCTCCTGCCGGCACCTTAATGGGTAAATAATAAAGGTCATAGACCGCACCGGGTAATTTAACCAATTGATAATGGTCACCCACATAAGCCAGCGAAAGCCCCACGGCCAGACCGCTTACCACCCCCCAGAGTCCGGTCAAAAACCCCATCCAGAGAAAGATTGCCCGGATACCGCCCCGGCTGACCCCCAACGCACGCAGCACTCCAATCTCCTTGCTTTTGCGCCAGACGGTCATCATCAGGCTGGTGGCAATATTAAACCCGGCCACCAGAATAATCAGGGTTAAAATAGCCGCCATCGCTCTGCGTTCCAGCGCTAAAGCGGAAAAAAGTGTCCGGTTCTTGTCAATCCAGGATTCAACCATATAAGAAGGACCTACCACATCCGCAATCTTGCGGGCAGACTTATCCGCGGAGTAAATGTCATTGACCCTGATTCCCAACGCCTGGGGCCTGCCACCAAAAGGAAACACACGGTAACTTTCCGAGAGAGGGATAAAAGCCATACTGGCATCAAAATGGTAAAGTCCGGTATGGAAAATCCCGGTCACCGTAAAGGAACTTGGCGCCATCCCGGAACCGGTAATTATTGCTAACCGGTCTCCGGGCTTTACCTTGATATTGCGGGCAAGTTCCGAGCCAAGGATTAGTCCCTGTCTTCCGGTTGACGCGGAACCTTCAACGAGATATCTTCGGAACCCGGTAACCGCATCTTCCTTTTTAAAATCTATCGCCCGGATCATAACCGCAGTTAAAAACCGTTCTGAACGAAGGATAGCCTGTGTCTCGGAAAAAGGCGCCCACGATACAACTTCCGGACAGGAAGCAACCTTATCCTCTATTTCGGACCAGTCAGGAATACCTCCCAACACTTCAACCGTCACGGGAGGAAGGATACCGATAATTTTCTTTTTCAAATCCCGGTCAAAGCCGGTCATCACGCCCAAAACCAGAACCAGGCTGGCAACTCCCACCGCCACACTGATAATCGCAAAGAGGTTGGTCAGGAAAAGGTAGCCCAACCTGCCCCGGCGAAAATACCTGCGCGCAATAAAAAAAGTGTAATTCATAACAACCTAATTTTACCATTTCTCCCTTTGACTTGACAAAACGAAGGAGGCACCATTACCATTTTTGTCTAATTACAACCGACAAATTTACCATTAATTGACAAATAAAGTAGATTAAAGTATAATAATGCAGGAGGTGATGAACTATGATGGAAACAGTTATGACCACAGAAGAGGTAGCAAAACTACTCAAAGTATCGGAAACTACCATTTATAGACAGGCAGAAAAATTCATTCTCCCGGGATTTAAAATTGGCCGACAATGGCGTTTCCTGAGAAAAGAATTGGAAAACTTTATTCAGGTACGTTCTTCCTGGAAACAAAAATTACAGTCTCTTCTTGATGAATTCCAGCAAGAAGGAGTAAAAAAGGGTGTTACTGAGGAGATAGTCGCTCAGGAAGCGTCCATGGTTCGGATTAACAGGAGGAGAAAATAGTGCGGGCGGTTCTTGATACCAATGTTTTTGTCTCCGGTCTTTTAGTAAAAGAAAGTATTCCGGACCATATCTTGCGTGCTTTTATAAAAGAAAAGTTTGTTTTGATAATCTCTTTGGAAATTGTGTCTGAAATTTGGGAGGTTTTGAACCGGCCCAGGTTTAACCTGAAAAAGCACAAAATCCTTGAGATTATGGACGCTCTGGGAATAAAAGCAGAAAAAGTGACACTACCTACTCCCAAAAAGAAAACCCCGCTTGTACCAGAAGACCCTGATGATGAAAAGTTCCTCTGGTGCGCAGAAAAAGGTAAAGCAAATTATCTTGTTTCTGGAGATATTCATCTTCTAAAATTAAACAGGTACAAATCCACCAGAATTGTAACCCCAAAAGAATTTATCAGACTACTACCCTGATTTAACTTCTGATTTCTCCTTTTGGACAAATTGTCAATTGCAGTTACAAATTGTCCGATTCAAATTAATCTCCTGCCATTTTTGTCTAATTACAACCGACAAATTTGGCATAAATTTGTCGGCTAGTACTTGACATTTTCCCCGAATATGTTGTTTTAATCTGCATTCTCCATATGAAGATAGAAATTTGTATGGACAAATGTCCTTTTTCCGTCTATAATATAGATAAAAATAGATGAGCAAAGGAGAAACCTAATGGGTGAAAGTAAAAACGGCTATTTTCGAGTAGGATTTAATCAAAAACTGAAGATAGGATTTAAAGGAGCCCAGGTAACATCTAATGGAGGATTCCAATTAATAAATAATCCTATTCTCAAGATGTCACACCTGTACACTCTCCTGCTTCTTTGGTACTTGTGTGGATGTGTTACCCTACAGTCCGCGGAAAAAGAAGGTGGGGCGTTTATTCATCCAGGAGGGATGCATACAATTGCGCAGATTCAAACAGCAAGACAGAACCGGGAAAAAGAACCATGGGAATTGGCCTACCACCAGCTGATTCAGGAAGCGACTAAGGGACTTACCGAAAATTCTTCTGCAGTGCAAGTTTTTTCAGTTCCGGCATACTATCACCATCCTGTTCAGAACATGTCCACGAAAAAAGGCTTGAGTGATAACGCTTCCACCGCCTATGCCCTTGCCCTGGCCTATCAATTGGATTCAAGTGATAAAAGAATACAATATGCTGAAAAAGCCGTGGACTTGCTGAATGCCTGGGCAAGAATTAACAAGCGTGTTTCAGGTGCCGACGGAGATTTGGTTATTTGTTACACGGGCATACCCCTGATTTTTGCGGCTGATTTACTCTCAGATTACGATGGCTGGAGTCTCCAGGATCAGGAAACGTTTAAACAATGGGTTAATCAGGTTTTCCGGAAAAGTGCCGATAAGATAAAGATGAAATCAAATAACTGGGGGGATTGGGGGATTTTTGCTTCCATTGCAGCGGCACATTTGCTCGATGACCAACAGGGGGTATTGGACGACATTAACCTAATAAAACAGCGTATTTCAAAAACGATTGCCCCGAATGGTGAGTTACCCCAGGAGAACAAAAGAACAAATAGCGGTATGTGGTACACATATTTTGCTCTTACGGCTATGACGGGCGCGGCGCAGGTCGCGCTAAATGCGACGGGTACTAATCTTTTTGAGTACTCCGCACCGAATGGCCGGACAATAAAAACCGCACTGGATAGGTTTTTTCTATATTGCCAGAATCCCTATGAATGGTCATATAGAAAACCGGTTGGTCTATTTGGTAAGATTTATAACATTTTTTACCCCTCCGCGAATGAATTGAAAATTCCCAGTCCTGATGACTGGCCGGCGAATCTTTATGAGGCTATGTCCGCCATCTACGGTGAAAAAAAGTGGGAGAATTGGTTAGAAACACACCGGCCGATCCGGGGAGGACGCGGGTGGATCTATCCCACCCTGATGCGCAGCCTGAGGGCTGCGCCCAGTTCAAATGGGGGCGTCAACGTCAAAGACTTCGGTGCGATAGGCAATGGCTTGACCAATGATACTTCGGCCATCAACTCCGCCATTGCCGCGCTACCCGCCACCAATGGCTGCCTCCTATTCCCACCCGGCAACTATCTAGCCTCGGGCTTCAGCATTTCGGGCAAGACCAATCTTCTGATTCTCGGAGAAGGGGCGACCGTCACGCAAAGCACGCCCGCGAATAATCTGTTTGTCGTAGACAACACATGCAGCAAGGTGACGTTCCACGGCCTTTTTCTGGACGGCGCGGCCACAGCCCGCCTGAACGGAATCCACATCCGTCTGGCCGCTCCCGACAGCACGGTGGAGAACTGCATTTTCCGCAAGTCCTCGGACTTCGGACTCTTCATCACAGACGACATCAATACGGTCACGAACGTCAAAGTCATCAATTGTCTCTTCCGCGAGACCAAGGGCGACGGCGTTCACTTGGGCAACGTCGACGGATTCGTGGTGGCGGACTGCATCTTCTACAAGACAGGGGACGATTCCATCGCCCCTCTGGCCGGGGGCGCCTTTCTCTGCCAGAACGGCGTAATTTCCAACAACGTGATTATCGGCGCGGGCAGCCGGGGTATCGCCGTGCAGTATGCCAGGAACATCAAAATCATCGGCAACGAAATCTACGGCTCGAATCAGTCCGGTATTGAGGTGTGCGATGATGGCAACAGCTCGGTTTACAACGACTACATCACCGTCGAAAACAACCACCTCTATGGCTGCACGACCTCTGCCGGTCCTCTCGGGAACATCAATATTTTTTTCACAAAGCACGGAGCGATCCGCGGCAACGAGGTTTACAATCCGGCCAACGGCGTTTGTCTCGCCTTTGCCGACATTCAGAATACCGAGATCAGCGGCAACACGTTTATGCAGGTTACCGCGCAATTCTGTCGGGGCATCATGGCCGATGGTGCGAAAAGCCACAGCAGCCGCAAGTACGCGGCCATTTGGGACGGCGTCAAGATTGTCAACAACGTGATTTCGATGCTCTCCGGCTCCGGCAACGAGTGCATCTACCTGGCTCCAGCCAATTCCGTCATAATCTCCAACATCATCATCGCCGGGAACAACTGCCGGAATGTTCCGAGCGGAAAATACATCTACACGGATAATCTTGGAACTGCGGCGAAAATCGTCAATAACACCTGCCTTGAAACCCGGACTATCGACAACGGTGGACACGGCTTGAGCCCAACCATGGCCAACAACAACTAGCTATACATCTTCAGCAACCAGTGGACAAACCCAGATAATTTCTAAGCGATAATTTGAGAGCCCAAGTAGTCCATCAACATAGCTCTGGGCCGGAAGGTCATGAACAAACGGTGTATTCATCTTTAATATAACCCTTTGTTAATTTAGGGGAGGGGATGTGGAACGGGAAAAATTGATACAGGGATTTCAGGAACCGGGACCAGAGTACCGGAGCGCACCTTTCTGGTCCTGGAACGAAAAGATGGAACCGGCAGAAGTATGCCGGCAATTGGATTTGATGAAACAGGGCGGGTACGGCGGCGGATTTATGCACAGCCGGATTGGCTTGATTACACCCTATTTAGGTAAGGAATGGATGACAGCAATAAAGGCTGGGGTTGATTATGCCAAGAAGCATAACCTTCTGGCTTATCTCTACGATGAGGACCGCTGGCCCTCTGGTTTTGCCGGAGGGATGACAACCAGCAAGAAAGAGTACCAGGCACAGGTCCTGGCCGCCAGGAAAGATAAGAAAGGAAGGTGGTCATTCAGAATAGAGACCTCACCAGCAACTGAGTGGTTCAATAACCTTCCTTACCTTAACACCTTAAAGAAAGAGGCGGTGGCTGAGTTTCTCAGAAACACCTATGAAGTTTATGCCAAAGAGGCAGGCAA
This sequence comes from uncultured bacterium, assembly GCA_964630335.1. Classification (GTDB taxonomy): domain Bacteria; phylum Ratteibacteria; class UBA8468; order MWAK01; family MWAK01; genus CAZVUE01. The sequence continues at coordinate 6,306 of CAZVUE010000042.1, forward strand.
GGAATTCGGCAAGACCATACCCGCCATCTTTACTGATGAACCAAACTATATCTGTTGCTGGGGTGAAGAGACAAAAGGGGTTGAAACATTTTTCCTCCCTTGCACCGACGAACTCCCGTCTCTATTCCGTAAAGAATACGGCTACGAAATAGAACCGCATTACACCTCCCTCTTTGAAAAATCCGGAAACTGGCAGAAGGTGCGTCACCACTACTGGCGCTTGGTGGCGAAACTATTTCAGAAAAATTTTGGCAGGCAGATACATGATTGGTGCGAAGAACACCATATCGCCTTAACCGGCCACTATTTAGCGGAAGACAACTTGGAATCACAGATTTCGGTTATCGGCGCGGCAATGCCCCTTTACGAATATATGCAGATTCCGGGCGTGGACCACCTCTGTAATAATATTCGCGACCTTCTAACCTTAAAACAGTGTTCCTCCGCGGCGCACCAATTGGGCAAAAAGAGGGTTCTCTCCGAACTGTACGGCTGCAGCGGTCAGAATATGACCTTTCTGGACCGGAAATGGATTGGTGACTGGCACTTTGCCTTAGGAATTAACCTTTTCTGTCCACACCTGTGGCTTTACTCTATGGCTGGCTGCCGGAAACGGGACTACCCACCTACCCTCTCCTACCAGCAGCCCTACTGGCTTGACAATAAACCTCTGGAAGACTACTTCAGCCGGACCGCTTACCTCCTTTCCCAGGGAAAGTTTGTGGCGGATATTCTGGTGTTACATCCAGTAGAAAGTGGCTTCATGCTCTTTGAACCAGGGAAATCCTACCGCCAAAATAAAGAAATCTGGCAGAGCAACGATTCTCTCGTCTCTTTGTTGGAAGAACTCCTTGCTCATCACTTTGAGTTTGACCTGGGAGACGAGACGATTCTTGCCAAATACGGAAAATCTTCCGGGGAACGTTTAACCTTAGGCCAGATGGCTTACCCTGTTGTGGTACTCCCGGAGATGTTAACCATTCGCCGGACAACTTTTAACCTTCTTCTGAAATTTATCAACGCCGGTGGAAAGGTGTATGCCTTGAAAACTCTGCCGGAATTGATAGAAGGCGAAAAGGACGAAACGGCGCTGAAAACTTTGGCGGAAGAAATTAAGGTTTTACCGGACATCACCGCCCTCCTTTCGGAATTGGAAAAGGCTCTACCGAAAAAAATCAGGGTTAAGGATGGTGAAGTAGAAGTCAAAGATATCTACCTTTACCGCAAAAGGCTTTCTGATAAGGAAGAGGTTATCTTTTTAGCGAACACCAGTAAGAAGGAACTCTGCCAGGCGACTTTGTCTTTATCACAGACAGGCCTTTTGGAAAAATGTGATGGTTTTACGGGGAAAATTTCAGCCGTGGAAGTTGAAAAAGACGGTAAAGGAATCAAAAAGTCCCTGGATTTACCACCCGGGGGTAGTTCCTTATTGATGTTCCATCCGGATAAAGAACCGGTGTGGGCAGAAATAAAAAAGACGGAGGAGACACTAATCGCGGAAAGTTCTACCCGGGATTGGCAGGCAATGCCTCTTAATTTGAATAGTCTGACTCTGGATATTTGTGCCTATCGCCTGGGCAACCAGAAAAGGCAGAAGCCAATACCGGTCATAAAACTCCAGGGGATGTTGGAAAAGAAAAATAAGGCAATACCGGTCAATCTGCGGTTTACCTTCAAAACGGAACTCAAAGAAAAGCCAGTAGAATATCACCCTCACCCCATCCCTCTCCCCTCAAGGGAGAGGATTAAGGAGTTTTACCTTGTCCTGGAACGTCCGGAACAGTTCCAGATAACGATAAACGGGAAAAAAGCCAAAAATAAAGGAACCCTCACCTTTATCCTCCCCCCGTCGCGGGGGAGGACAGAGGTGAGGGGGAAAGAAGACAGAATACCTACTGGAGATTCCGGCTTCTGGGTTGACACTGCGTTCCGAAAGATTGATATTAAAAACTTCATCCAATTAGAAGGCGAAAATGTAATTGAACTGAAGACAAAATTCAAACCGCCCAAAAGACCCAAAACATTTATCTTCCGGGAAGGCGGCACCGAGTTAGAGTCTATCTACATTGTGGGTGATTTTGGAGTTAGGGGACAGTTCTGTCAGGCAAGCGATGGGTTTTGGGGAAAAGGATTCGTTATCACCTCCAAAACCGAGTCTACACCGATCAGCCTTACCGACAACGGTTATCCGTTTTACGCGGGAAGATTCCGTTATTCGGGGGTGATAAGGTGTAGTGCGACCCTTTCAGGGTCGCCAGCAAATGGCTCCAGGTTCTTTTTAGAATTGGTTGCGCCTTCAGGCATTACCCACCGCGTAAAGGTCAATGGAAAAGAGACTGGCTTAATCTTCTTACCGCCTTACCGGATAGAGGTAACCGGCTTATTAAAGGAAGGCGAAAATAGGATAGAGATTGAATCCGCTACTTCCCTGCGTAACCTCTTAGGTCCCCATCACCACAAGTTAGGAGAGGCAATAGTTTCACGCTGGGTGGGTCCGGGAGAATT
>CAZVUE010000043.1:0-8779 GCA_964630335.1 uncultured bacterium
CTGAAGGCAGGCAAAGAGGGAATTCTGGTCGCCTGCGGCGGTGAAACCGCTCTCAGTGGTGAGACCGCTCTCAGCGGTGAGACCGCTGTCAGCGGTAAAGGCGCGCTCTTAATTACCCGGTTACAACCTGCCGGCAAGAGGAAGATGACCGCAGGCGAATTCCTCTGCGGCCACCACCCCTCCCTTTTTATTTAAGGTTCAATACTCCGCGACATCTATCTGGTGGCTGGATACTTCCAGCACCACGAAAGGGGGTTAAAAGAGGGCGGATTGGATTTGGTACCAGGTGGCGATGGCTTCCGCGGGAGATTCGGTTTCTCTAAGAACAGGACAAAAGATGAGGTTGCCTTTCTTCTTCAGGGGAGCAAGAACCCGCCGGAAGTACTCGGCAAGAGGCTCGGACTCCTTCCTGAAAACTGAGCCGTAATAGACCTTTCCCGCGGAAACAATCTGTTTTAAGGTCTTTTCCCAGTCGTATTTCTCCGGGTTGCCAAAGTTAACGCCTTTTACTTCCGGTAATGCCAGAAACGGCTCCAGAAGGTGCTTGCCACCTCCGCAGAAGTGGAGCCAGCCGCCAAAAGGAGCCAGGGCTTTCTGAAGGAAGGGAACAATGGTTTTGATAGAAGACGGAGCGAGCAAGGTGGTGGTATCCTCGCAGGACCGGACTCCACAATTAGTCATATACAGGTTGCCGCCGTGACAGCCGGCGTTCGCCGGTTCGCCAACCCAGCCTTTGATTAACAGGGATGTTTTTCGGTAGACGTAGGTAGTCAGTCGTAAAAGATGTTGTATGAATTGGGGGTCGTCGTAAAGTTCAGTAAAGATAGCATCACCCAAAACCAGGTGCGCCAAGTCAAAAGGTCCCTGGGTATCCGGAAGATAAATTCTGATGGGTATGTCCCCTATTTTTTCCTGATAAAACGCGATGTATCGCCGGCATTCCGGCATTAACCCCTTTTCAAAAATCGGCTCTAATCCTTCCGGCTTAATCCTGAGGACCTCTTCTTTGCGCAGATGTTTCTGGAGCCAGGGCATCTTGTCCGGAAAAACCTCCTGTTCTAACCCAAAGACAGAGGCTAAAAATCCGGTGCCAAAATTAACCCGGACTGAGGGAACTCCGTCAGCCTTTGCCCGCAGGGTACCTAAAACTGGCCAGAGTTGTTCGTAGAGCATCTTCTCCGGATCATAAAACTGTTCCTTCAGGTCGTAGGTGGGATAAGAGGAACGCTCGGGAAGCGGCGCGGACACTATCAGCGGCAGGTAGTCCGGTTCCCGGCCTTCCCAGACCGCAGACTGGCGTTCCTGCGCTTTCTTTAATAAAGCCGGGTCCACCTCTTTTTTAATTAGTCCCAGTACTTCTTCCAGCAGCACCGTTTCACTCATAAGTATTTTTTGAAGAATTCAAAGGCTTTTTTGCCGGCAAAGGCGTGGGGACCGGGGTGGATGTCTGCCCAGAGCCGGTCTTCAACGCCGGCGGACTGGTAAATCTTTTTAACCCCCTGGTAGCCCTGGAGCATATGCTGGATGAAGAAGCAGTTGTCGTATATACCCATCTCTAAGAGGAGGGGCCGGGGTGCGATGAGACCGGTGATGTCGTCGGTGTCAAAGTACCGGTAGATTCCGGGTAGTATCTGGGAACCGCAGAAGTTTGCCCGTTTTATGCCGAATTCTCGCCAGGGGTTGACGTAACCGATGATATCGGCCGCCTTGATTCTGGGTTCAACCGCGCTGGTAAAGGTGGTCATCGTTCCGCCCTGGGAGAGACCCATCATACCGATACGGTTCTTATCAACCTCAGGCCTGGTCTCCAAATAGTCAACACAGCACATCATATCCCAGATGTTAAGGGTCAGGGTGTAGATACCTAAAAGGGCGCCTTTGACAAAGTTGACGTTGCAGGGGTCCCGTCCCGGGAACGGGTCCAGACCGTCCCGGCGTTCACCGAAAACCCGCAGGTCCGGTGCGATGGTGAGAAAACCTGCCTTTGCCATCTGTTCCGCGTAGTTATGGTTGTGGTCTTCTATGAATTTGATATGTTCCGGAGAAGAGCGGACACCGGCCACCGCATCCTTGCCGAACGGACCGTGCCCGTGACTGCACAGAATCGCCGGGTTGCTCCTGTCCGGTTTCATATCCTTAGGCTTAAGGACCTGGCAGGGCACCGACATAAACTCCTCAGAGTTAAAAACTACCCGTTCCCGAACTATGTCTCCGTCTTCTACCGAAGACTCAACCACTGCCTCCAAAGGAACCTTCCTGGGAAAGGAACCTAAAAGTTCCAGATATTTAGCAGAAGCCTTGAGACGCCACTCCTCCCAGTCAGCCTTGGTTTTTCCTTTAAACTTAAGGGCCGGTTCCCAATCTTCGGTAATTCTATCCCAGTAAACCTTCATAGAAAAGTTTCGCTTCACCTTAGCCATAAAACCCCCTTCCCCTCACCTTAATCCTCTCCCTCAAGGGGAGAGGGTGGGGTGAGGGTGGGGTGAGGGTTCATTCTTTCCTCTCTACCGCCGGGCTAATTCCACTGAAAGATCAAGGTATCGCTTGATTGCCTCAGGCGGTACGTTCCAGGGAATGTGGTTTCCGATGCACATCATGTAACCACCGGTCATCTTGGCGGTCTCCACCATATTTTCCACCATCTTTTTAATCCCATCAGGGGCACTGCGGTAGAGAATCCGGTTGTCGCCCTCACCGGCCAGAAAACAGTCCTTGTGTTTGCGGGCAATCGTTTTAAAATCGGTATAAGGCTCGGTAATTATTCCCCGGGCACCGCAGGCAAAGACATCGTCTGCGTAAGCGTCCATACATCCGTCCGCCATAAAAAGGACTTTTTTGCCGGCGCTCTTTACTATACTCCAGAACTCTTCGTACCGGGGAAAAATATACTTGTGCATCCAGGCAGGAGAGCAGACCGGTCCGCGCGAGGTAACGATGTCGTCGTGGCAGATGACAAAGTTTACTGGTAAACGGCTAAAGACCCGGAAAACCCGGCGGTTAATCTCCGCAAACTCATCCATTATCCTCTCAAACTCAGGGTCCAAGCAGGTTTCAAGGAAACGTTCCCAGCCAAAGGTGAGAAGTGGCCACATAAACATCGTATTATAAAAACTTACACTATCGGTTGAGCCTTCCGGCGCCTTATCTCCCCTTTCCGCCGGGTAGCTCTTCCGGTACATCTGGTAGAGGTTCTCCTCGTCGGAATAGTCCCGGGACTCAACCACCGGTGTCTTGCTGAAGTCCGCGTGCTGGAGCGGAGAGAAGGCAAAAACATCCTCTACTTTCTTAATCTCCTTTCCCCAATCCCACTGCCAACTTACTCCATCACCCCAGCGGACATGGTGTCTACTTTCTTCGTCAGCCATAGAACTTTCGCCGTCCGGGCTGAGTTGGGGTTTTGGTTTTGGTTCGTCGGTCTCCGAAACGGGGAGTTCTAACTGGGGATAGAGTTCCTTCAGTTTCACCCGACAGAGTCGGGGATGCTGATAGTAGTCAATTCCGGTAAGGTAGGTCTCCGCATCCGGACAGGACCAGTGTTCCCAGTGGGGTATGCGCTTGGGTGCTAAACCCATAAAGGCCAGGTACTTATCGCTGTAATTCATAACCGTCCGCATCTGCCCTTCCAAATTCAATTGGAAGGGGACCCGTATTCCGTACTCGATACGGAATCTCGTCTTTAACTACCAGATTCCGGCTACAGGCATACCGGAATGACAGCCCCTAATCTTTAACCGCCGGGCAGAAGTACGTCTAGGTGTTTGTTCGGGTGTTCGGTTATTAACTGGTAATGGTCCTCTTCATATTGATGGAGACCGGAAAATATCTCCGGCTGAAACTGAGCCAGAACAGAGCCGTAGGTAATGTGAAGCAACTGCCGGCAATCCGGAAGGGAAAACAGGGTAACCAGGTCTTCATCCTCAATATTTTCCAGCGCCGGAATCTTGTTCAGGTTAAGGTTTACCGAGTATCCTATCCGGTCCTGGCTGATGTTGTTGAGCGCACACTGATGAATCCGGCGGTAAAAAGAGGGTGTTCTCAACGCCAAAGTCTTTACCGCCTGGAGCCAACTGGTTCCCGCGGTCTTGATGTGGAAGGCGTCGCTGATTTTCCGGATGATGGGGTAGACCGCAAACTTATCGCTTCCGGAATGGACACTCAGTCTATACCCGCCAAAAAACCGGCAGATTTCGGTGTGCTGGCGAAAACCCTCTGCAAACTCAGCAAGGTCTCCTTTGTAGTCAATCGCCTTTTCGAACTCACCGGGGAATTTTGGGGCTAAACTGGTGAAGGAAACTCCGTTCCTCCGCAGATACTCCACGACAAAGATGTGGCTCAGGGGTGTGGTGGTCTGTTTGGTCTCGTCAACCGAGACTTCAAAGTCAACCGCGGGCAAAGACGCTTTAAGCGTCTGGTAGCACTCCATCGCAAAGTTGAGGCCCGGCACAAAGGTAACAATCAGCCGCCTTATTTCCGGTAAGGAGAAACGATAGGATTTTCCGGCAATCGTATACTCTTTATCCTTAAAGAAGTTCTCCATATCACCCCCACCTACTCCTCCCCCCTCAAGGGGGAGGGATGTTGTAAGAGAATCCTCCCCCCTGGCGGGGGAGGATAAAGGTGGGGGGGGATTTAAATAGTCGGAGAGGTCTATGGTGAACATAGAATAGCCTGCGGATATTGCCTCTTTAATCTGGGAAATCTCCTTCAGGTGGTCAGCGTCAGCACCAAAGGGACCAATATATCCAGCCTGGAAACAACCCCAGAAGGCATCGTCAACGATATTCTGAAACGTCCTTTTGGTGCGGTTGTTCTCCCGGACCGACTGCTGGGCAAAAACAGGAAAGACCGGCCGGTTCCCTAAACTTTTGATATGGGCTGGTGTGGCTAAGCCTAACCGGTCACCAAACCCGAAAGAAATCTTTTTGCTGGCTGGTCCCGGCTTAAGTTCTGGAAAGATTTCCCGGATGAGTGCGGCGTTGCGTCCATTCAGCGGACACAGCCTGAGGTTGTCACTTAAGGCAGTACCTTCAAATCTCTTGCTTCCTTCGCCTAATACCGCTAAGTACTTCTGCTGCTCGTCCCGCACCATCAGGAAAGAGGCAGAGTCTCTCTGTTGGAACGACTCTGGATACGGATAATAGCCGGGTAGTAAACTTACAAACTTCTCAACATCCATTTGACGTAGGGGTCGGATTTATCCGACCCGCGGGCTTGATAAATCAAGCCCCTACCTGTACCGGTCTAAGGGAACTAAGTCTTTGATTCGGATTGGTTTTCCTTCGGCAATAGACTTATTGGCAGAGGCACCAATCAGGATGGAGATGGCTCCGGCATAAGAACCGGCCTGAAGACCCAGAGGGTCAGGGATGCCTCCCCTAAAGAGCATATCCTGTAATCTTTCGTCACCGCCGCCGTGACCCCCGATTGCTTTGGGTACCGTGTAATTGACCTTTTCGCCCTTTCGGTTGTAAAGGTCAAGGTAATAGGCTGGTTCGCCTGCCCGCTGCCCGCTGTGATACTCAGCGACTTCCATCCGGCCTCCGGTCCCGTTGATAGATGCCTTAAACCCTTCGTAAGGGCTGTGGGCAGTCAAAGAATAACTTAAAAACGCTCCGCCGGAGTATTTAACATTAACACTCATCGTATCATAAATGTCTATCTCGTCGCTGAAGACGCAACGGTCCCGGTAGTAGCCATCAACCTTCTCCGTCTCTAAGTAAATCTGTTTTGACGGGAACCCGCCCTCAGCGGTTAAATCAAAATAAAACTCGCAGGTTTTTTTATATTTGCAGTTCAGACACCGCTCCCCCCGTTCCTTCCGGGTTGGTCCGTAAAATCTTAATGAGCCGTACGCCATTACCAACGACGGTTCCTCTTCCAACCACCAGTTAACTATGTCAAAGTGGTGGGTCGCCTTATGAACCAAAAGTCCGCCGGAGTTTTCCATCCGGCGGTGCCATCTGCGGAAGTAATCCGCACCGTGGGAAGTGTCCAGGAGCCATTCAAAGTGAACACTGAGGACCTTGCCTACCGCACCCTCCAACAGCAACTCCTTTATCCTGGTACTATAAGGTGCAAACCGGTAGTTAAAGGTAACGATTACCTTTTTGCCGGTCTTCTTCTCGGCTTCTAAGATGGCGTTACACTTTTCCGCGTCAATGGTCATCGGCTTTTCCGTAATCGCATCAAGACCAGCCTCTAAAGACTTAACGATATAAAGGTGGTGGAACCGGTCAACCGTAGTGACGATGGAAACGTCCGGCCTGGTCTCCTTAACCATCGCATCAAAATCCGAATAGACCTTGCAGGTCAAGCCTGCCATCTCCCTTACCTTTTCGGCGCGGACCGGGTTAACGTCCAGAATTCCTACCACTTCCGCTACGTCACTAAACCTTTCCTTCAGGGGCAGACCATACATATAGAGTGCCCGTCCACTGGCTCCCACCAAAACATACTTTTTTTGTTTAGTAGTCATGTTGTTTCCTTTCCCGTAAATCCAGACTGACTTTTAGCGCTTTATCCACTTCCTGTTGAATCTGAGGCGGAATTTCTCCCCATTTTTCACCTAATCTTTTTTTATCTATTGTTAAGAGATGCCCGACATCAATTACTGAGTCTTTAGTTAACCCACCTACCCCTTTTTTGATTAGGACACAGACTGGTAATTCTTTGGTCTCATCTACTTCATGAATAGCCGCAACGATCGTTGTGGGTGAATATTGATTACCAAGGTTATTTTGGATTATTAATGCTGGCCGGACTTTACCAATTTCTGCAGTTGTCATTTTCCCGAAATCCACCGAATAAATTTCTCCTCTTTTAGGAACTGTTTCCGCCATGATTATTTCTCTCCTTTTGGTATTCGGGCCAAGTTTCTAAAGCCAACGGCAGCATTTCTTCCACTCGTTCCAGTTGTTTTATCCTAACCTTGAGATTGGAATAAACTGCTAGATACTTTTTTCTCTTTTCTTCTTTTTCCCTCACCGCTAACCATAGTTCCACGGCTTGCCTGAATAGAGTACTGCGTGGGAGTCGAAGTTTAGCTTCATATCTGGCGAGCATTCTTAAATCATCTTTGGGTAGACTAACCGAAACTTTCTCAACCCTAATTGCCATAACTTTTCACCCCCAGTTAGGATTATTATTCCTACCAAAAGTATAATACAAATTCTTACCACTGTCAAGCATACGAATTGCCCTCTTGTCAATTCAATACGAGTTCCCTTTCCATAGGAGTTGACATTGAGCCAGTGGTCAAAATTCAGTACCAGCCATACTCATACGCTGCGTCAAGCATAGCAGCGATGTTCTCCGGGGGTACGTTGGCCTGGATGTTGTGTATCTGGTTGAAGATGTAACCCCCGCCTGGAGTGAAAGTCTTCAGCCGTTCCTTCACGTGTTGGCGAACCTCTTCTGGTGTGGCAGTAGTCAGAATCTGCTGGGTGTCACATCCTCCGCCCCAGAAGACCAGCCGGTTTCCAAACTCCTCCTTCAACCGGTTGGATTCCATACCAACCGCTGAGGTCTGGATTGGGTTGAGAATATCAACTCCCACATCAATAAGGTGGGGGATGAGATGGTAAATGGAGCCGCAACAGTGGAAGAAGGTTTTCATCCTGGTGTTGCGGTGAATCCAGTCACAGAGTTTCTTATAGTGGGGCTTCATCATTTCCACCCACAGGTCCGGATTGATAAATTCTCCACGCTGTGTACCGGAATCGTCCGCAGCAATTCCCCAGGCAAAGCAGTAGTCGCCAACCGCTTCGTTTATCAGCCGGAGACATTTTATAGAAGATTCAACCGATTTGTCCATCATCTCATGGCAGGTATCCTTTTCGGTCATAAGCATCGCCAACCACTCCGTGGGCCTGCCCAGGGTTACATTGTCCGCTCTGGTGGTAATCAAACTTAAGCCGAGGAAGCAGACACCAAAGCCCCACCCCAGAATAGCGTAGTCAGTATTTTCGTGAAGATATTTGCCGTGGCGGGCTAATATCCTCAGGTGTTCATCTGGAATGGTGGCAGTGGGATTGAAGTCTTTGGGGTTAAACTTAGAATCTCCTCTATCGAAACGGGTGTCATCAAAATAGAAACCGCTCTTCGGCATACGATAGGAGGTTGGGGAGCCATCTGGATTACAGAGTATCCAGTCTCCATTTGCCTCCTCTTTGATCTTGGTGGCCGGAGGGAAAAAAACCTCACTGCTATCAAACAGCCTTTTAGGTACCCATTTCTCTTCGGCTTCAGCCCACCAGAGTGCACTCTCTACCTCTATCGGAATAACATCGATATGAAATCTCCGCCTTATTTCCTCTTCCACCACCGCAATCATAAACCGTGGGTCAAGAACTTTTGTCCTGCTGGATAGGCCAAGGTGTCTCTTGAGACGGTTGTAAGCACTTACCGCAATCCCTGATGCTTTCATACCCCCCAGATCAATGGGCACGCGGTCTGCCTGCTGAAATCTGATGGCCTTTTCCACTCTTTCTCGTGAAGTCATATTTGATACCAATTCGCCTTCAATCATATAGCATCGTTACCTGCGTCGGAAGCTTCGTCAACGTACCTTCCGGTACGCCTCCTTGCTTCCTCCTTGGATGCCTTGCTCTATGATTGAATTCAAACCGGTATACTTTAATTTTGAACGCAAATTAGTATGAATATAATTGTAGTATATTTAGACTACAAAAGCAACGGGGTGTTGTTATCGCCAGCCGGTGAGTCTGGCTAAGAGCCGGCTATACTCAATAAAGTTCTGCCAGGAGATGTCCGGCGGCAC
>CAZVUE010000044.1:0-6238 GCA_964630335.1 uncultured bacterium
ATTCAAGAACAGTTTTCTGAGGAATCTTGGAAGCAGGAAAATGAACCGGAGTATGATTTTTTCGTTTTATGCTAATTTTTTGGCCAAAAAATTTTTCAAAAACCCGCAATTAGATTCACACCTTGAATTTCTGAAATCTGTAAGTTAAATTCTTTATGAAAATAAAACGAATTATCCGGGTATTATTCAGGGTATTATTCTTTCCGCTGCGCCTGATAGGTAATAGGTTAAAATTTATCAAGCGAATAGGATTCTTCTTTTCGCCGGTCCGGATATTTAAAAGGACAAGGGCAGTAACGCGGTTGATAATCAATAAAAGAAAAGATAAAGAGTTTCTTATCCTATGTGCCGGAGTAATTCTTGCTTTTGTTCTCCTCAGGTTAGTCGACGCTTCTCTTTACCGCAGGCTCTATCCTGTTGTCAAAACGAAGACTACCTATGTCCAGAAGAACTGGGATAAAAAGATTTACCGGAGTATCTGGGCCCGTTTCAAGAAAAAGAAGGAGAAGGAGAAGGAGGAAGCGAAAAAGTCATTCTCCAGGGAGATGGCTCCGTTAATTTCCTGTGCCTATACCAAGAATATTCCGGTTATTGACAGCCAGTTTGATGACTGCTGGAAACAGTCGCAGTTGGCGACTCACTTTATCAACCCAAAAGAGTTCAGGTTGTCCCGGGTCAATACCCTGGTTTATAGCCTGTATAATGACAAGAATATCTATTTCTATTTTTTCTGTGCTGAACCGTATTCGAAAAAGATACGCGCCAGGGTTAAAGGGCCGGACAGCGAACTTTCCGATAACGATTCTGCGGAGATTCTTCTGGCTATTCCTGCAGAAAAGGGCGAGTTTTCTTATTATCGGTTTGCCTTTGATAGTAACGGTACCAGATACGAGGCAAAAGAGGTTTCTAAGGATGGTACCCCTGCCTACGATAAGAGCTGGCAGGCAGAATGGAACGTAGCCTGTCAGAGGATGAAAGAAGGCTGGAGTGCCGAGGTTTCTATCCCGGTTAAGTCTTTGGGAATAGCGGGGGTTAAGCCTCAGGATGCCTGGGGAATAAATTTCGTCCGGCACCGCTACCCGGAAGAGAATGAGGATAGCTATTGGTTCCCGCTGAATGAAAAGGTTCCGGCATCTCCTAACTTGTTTGCCTCGCTCGTTTTTGGTGAAACACCATTACAGGCAAGACTTCTTACCGCGGAATACTCTGACCGGGAATCGGCCGGTAAGGCGACGTTAGAGTTAACCAATCCTTTCCGTACTGCAGCCAGAATCACTTTGAAGATTACCAGTTTCTCCGTTTCGGGAGCCAGAGGCGCGGAGAAGAAATATGCGATAGTCATAAACGGGAGAGAGGAAAAAAAGGATAACTGGGATTATGAATTGACTTCCGCACTTAAAAGGGAGGGGGTTCATAACGTGGTGGCAACCCTGCTCAATGACGAAGAGAAAGTAATCTATCGGGATTTGATACCGGTGGAATTTCCTCTGGTAAACCCGGTTCTGAGTTGCAACGAGGTTTCGGAACCTCCGGTAATTGACGGAAACCTGGACGATTCCGCCTGGACTTTGTCCCAGGTGGCAAGCAACTTTGCCTATTATGAAGGAGAGAAATTAGCAAAGGTTCAGACGACCGGTTATGCGGTCCATGATGATAAGAATCTCTATTTTGCCTTAGTGGCGGAAGAGCCGTATATCAACGAACTAAAGGTCACGACCAAGGATTATGACGGCAACGCCTGGGAGGATGATTGTATTGAGATTTTTATTGATACCGTGGGTGATGGCAATAGTTTCTATCATCTGATTTCCAATATCCGGGATGTCCATTATGATGCCTACCATCCTCAGGTACTAAACTACAATGTAAAGTGGAATTCTGCCTGGCAGAGCAAAACTTCAATCGGGAAGGACCGCTGGGTAATGGAGGTCGTTATCCCTCTTGGGGATATAAGGATAGGTGCCAAAAAGAAGATGGTCCGTCTAAATCTGAATCGGGAGCGGTATGCCCACAATGAAAAGGAGTATAGCGGATGGTCCTGTACCTACGGCGGATTCCATTGTCCGTTCCGATTCGGCACGCTCTTATTTACGGAAAATGCACCGGTAATCGAAATCCTTCCGGTTAAGGAGGGGGGCCCTATCTCCCTGCAGGTGAAGAATCTGCGTAAAGCAGATACAGAGTTTTTCGTCTATGTTACGTCGGTAATCGCAGGGGAGGGGGTTACTACCAATAACTATACCGTACGGCTTTCCGGCGGGGGAAAGAAAAAGTTTGAGTTGTCCCGACCCCCCAAAGTCCCGGCGTCGGTTATCATTGAGGCTTATTTCCCGAACGAGAAAGAGTCCTTCTTCCGTTCGGTCATTAAACAGTAGTATTAATAATTTTCAGCCAGAACTTCGTAAAATGCCTGGGGGTGTTTACAGGAAGGACATTCCTTCGGCGCTTCAGTTCCCTCAGAAATGTAACCGCAGTTAAGGCAGTGCCACTTAACCGGGTTCTTTTTCGCAAATACTTCGTTGTTGGTGACGTTGGCGAGGAGTTTCCGGTACCGGACTTCGTGGAACTTTTCAACCTGGGCAATCTCTTCAAAAGACCGGGCGATTTCCGGAAGTCCTTCTTCCCGCGCAATTTTTGCGGAGTCCGGGTAGAGTTTTGTCCATTCTAACTGTTCACCGGCCGCTGCGGCTTCCAGATTTTCTTTGGTACTCCCGATTACACCCGCCGGGTAAGAGGCGTTGACCTGAACCTCACCGCCTTCCAGGTATTTAAAAAATACTTTCGCATGTTCTTTTTCGTTTTCCGCGGTCTCCAGGAAGATGTTTCTAATCTGTTCGTAACCTTCTTTCTTTGCCACGCCGGCAAAATAGGTGTACCGGTTTCTTGCCTGTGATTCACCGGCAAATGATGCCAAGAGGTTCTTTTCCGTCCGTGTTCCTTTTAGTGGATTTGCCATACTTTTCCTCCTTACTCTTTTTCCGTCATTGCATCAAAAAACGCCACGATGTCCTTGCGGTCATCACTGGACATAAACTTCATCGCATCCCGGGGATGTTGGTTAAGTCGGCCGGTAATCATATACGGCAGGTCAAAGCCCCACCGGAGGTTTACCCTCATCGGTTCAATCCAGTCCCGGATACACTTGAGAACGGGTCTGACTCTGAACTTCGGATTATGGAGAAAACCGATGAGAAGTTCCATCTGGCAGTTGCCCGCTCCCCGGCCTAACCCGGCCATACTTGCATCCAGGCGGTTGGCTCCCAGGATGAGTGCCTCAATGGTATTGGCATAGGCAACCTGCTGGTTATTATGGGTATGAATGCCAACCTCTTTGCCTGCCGGATTGGCGTACTTGAGATATTTCAGGGTTAGTTCACGAATCTGTTCGCTGTAGAGGGCACCGAAACTGTCAACGAGATAGATGGTGTCTACCGGGGATTCCACAAGTACCTCCAGGGCGGCCTCAAGTTCGTGCTCTTTTACCACGGAAATCGCCATAATGTTGACCGTTGTTTCGTAGCCTTTGTCGTGGGCATCCTTAATCATATCAATGGCGGTGGGAATCTGATTGATGTAAGTGGCGATGCGAATCATATCCAGGACGCTCTTTTCTTTGGGAAGAATATCCTCATGGTAATCGGTACGTTCTGCATCAGCCATTGCAGCCAATTTGAGATTGGTCTTGTTTTCACCCACTATCCGCCGGATGTCATCTTCATTAGCGTACTTCCAGGTTCCGTACTGGGTGGGGGAGAAAATCTTTTTGGAAGCCTTGTATCCGATTTCCATATAGTCAATACCCGCTTCCAGGCAGGTTTCATATATTGCTTTGATTATGTCGTCGTCAAACCGGTGGTCGTTCATAAGGCCACCGTCGCGGATGGTACAGTCAAGTATCTTTATCTCCGGCCGGAAGGTTACCCATTTTCCCTGAGATTTATCGGGTGTCTGTCCGTTATTCGTAGCCATAAGTTGTAATTATAAAGTAGATTTACGGATTTGTCAATCGCTCTCCGGCAATTTTGCGGAGGTCTTCGAAAAACTGCGGGTCAACCCGGTGCCCTAACTCTGCGGCGGTAGATACGTCTTTCCAGGCGCTCTGATAATCCTTCTTGAAACAGTAAGCCAGTCCCCGATTGTAATAGGCTTCAGCATAACCTTGATTGAGTTCTATTGCTTTGGTGTAATCCTCAATAGCCTGGCTATGGTCTCCCCTATGGCTGTAAGCCACCCCCCGGTTGTGGTAAGCATCGATGTATTTAGGGTCAATCCTGATTGCCTGGGAGTAGTCATAAATGGCCCCATCGTACTCTCCCTTGCGACGATAAGCCACCCCCCGGTTGTGATAGGCATCAACATGATTGGGATTAATCTCAATGGCTTTTGTGTAGTCGGCGATAGCCTTATCATATTTTCCTTTATGGCTGTGCGTTACTCCCCGGTTGTAATAAGCCATCGCGTGGTTGGGATTTATCTTTATTGCCTGGGTATAGTCTTCAATGGCTTTGTCGTATTCGCCCTGAAGGAGATACACGATTCCCCGGTTATAGTAGGCGACCTCATGTTTTGGATTAATCTTTATCGCCTGGGTATAATCAGCGATAGCCTCTTCGTTAGCGCCGATACTTTTGTAAGCGTTCCCCCGGTTGTTATAGATTCCGGTGTCGGTGGGATTGAGTTCAAGCGCCCGGGTAAAGCATTTGACCGCTTCCTCATAGTTTTTTTGCCCGTAGGCGCGCATGCCATCTTCAAACCATTCGTGTGCGGTTGTTTTAGATTCAGTACTCATCTGCTATTTCCGGGTAAGAAAGAATGCTTTCAGTTTACATTCCGCATATTCACGCTGGGCATCAGAATCAAAGACGATTCCACTGCCGGTACCCATTTCGCCGTGACTATCGGTAATTAAAACGGTGCGGATTGCGATATTAAAGACTGCATCCCGGTTAGGAGAAAAGAAGCCCACTGCCCCTGTATAGACTTTCCTTTCCGTTTTTTCTAACTCTCTGATAATTTCCATTGTTCTAATCTTTGGGGCACCGGTAACTGAACCGGATGGAAATAGAGCCTGGAATAACTGATAAAAGGGAAGGGAGGGTTTTAAAGTGGCTGATATGGTTGAGGTCATCTGGAAGAGGGTTTCGTACTTTTCAACGTCAAAGAGGGAGTTTACCTTTACGGTTCCAATCTTTGAGACCTTACCCAAGTCATTCCGCAAAAGGTCAACGATCATCAGGTTTTCACTCCGGTCCTTAAAGTTTTTGTGCAGGATATCTGCTTGTTTTCGGTCTTCAGAGAGGTTTTTCCCGCGGCCGATGGTACCTTTCATGGGCCGTACGGTGACCTTTGGCCCGGTTTTACGAAAGAAGAGTTCTGGAGACAGGGAAAGGATGAATGAATTCTTATCTTTAATAAAAACGGAATAACAGACCGATTGCTTTCTGCGTAAGTCAAGATAGAGACCGAAAGGTGAGCCGGAAAAGTGAAACCGGACTTTAAAGGTATAATTTACCTGATAAGTATCGCCAGCCGCTATCAGGTTTTTTATTTTGTTAATATTCCGGTGGTATTCATCGGGTCCCACATTGAAGGAAGGTCTGCTAAGGTCATAACGCTTAGGGAATTTAACGGATGGAAACCGGACCTTTTTGGAGAAAGTACCTGTTCGGTGGTCAAAGATTAGGGGGGAATGAAAAAGATAGAGACGGGCTAAAGGAAAAGAAGGCTTTTTTTTCATCGCCTTTTGCAGATTTTCCTCAAATCCAAAACCCGCTTCATAGGAAAAGAAACCAGCCAGGTAATAACCCCGGGATAAGGCATTTTCAATCTTTTCAAAAAAGTCCGGCAAATCAAGCAGACTTCGGGTTTCAATCTTGCCGAACGGTTCTATGAATAGGTAGGAGAGGTAATTCTCCGGGTCCTCGCGGATGGTTTCCAGAAGGACAAAGGGGTCTTTACCAACCAGAAAAGACAGAACTTTTTCAATCGGGAGCGGATAAAACATAATACAAACGAATTAAATATTTTGACGTAGGGGTCGGATTTATCCCTTTCCAATCCTATGGAAGGGGACCCGCCCTACGGTTATTGGTGTTAATTAACTTAAGGCGTTTGTAATAGTCATGCTTTACTGTCAATATATCCTGCCAGCAAGGCGAAGTCTGCTTCCGAAATTTTAGTGATCTGAATACTTATTCCGGTTTCCGAGTTATAGAGGGCACCGGAAGTACCGGCCGGG
>CAZVUE010000044.1:6338-8421 GCA_964630335.1 uncultured bacterium
CTGAATACTTATTCCGGTTTCCGAGTTATAGAGGGCACCGGAAGTACCGGCCGGGGATAAAGCGTCCACACTTTTAATTTCTCCTTTGGTCTGAATTTTTCTACCTCCGGGCAGGTTTAAGAGGATCGAAACTTCAGTACCCACCTCCGGGGGGTCTTCCGGGACAACAACTCTTAGTCCGCCCAGGCTGATATTGGAAGTAACGCCCCGCCATGATTTTTTGGAGAAGATGCCTGATTTTAACGCCATTTCCGCAGTGATCTCCGCCCTGATGCGGTCAAACTTTCTTTTTTGATGTTTGTGCTTATAAAAGATATTTTTAATCCGGTAAAGGATGTCGTTATCGCTATTTTTCCATTTTTCGTCACCTGGCTCCCGGGTGACCAGCATTCCCTGGAAGACATATATCAATTCTTTTTCCTCTACCAGGACCCGGATGATGGTATGGGGATAGAGAGGGAGGCGTTCTCTTTCTGACAGGGATTGAGAAACCACAATTTCGGTATCACTCACCACACCCCGTACTTTTAAGGACCCTTTTCTCAGAGAGTGGGGCTGGTCTATTTCAATCTCCTGTCCAATCTGAAATTTTGCCATTATTTTTTAAGTTCTAAACTTTGCGCCCTATCTATTTAACCACCTTATTTCCGGCAAGTCAACTGAGGTAGCCCGGTCATGGGTAAAGCAGATAACGTTCGCGTTTCTTCAAGAATTCTTCCAGACCGGGCTGATAGTCTTTCACAATCTCCTCCACCGGAACACCATCCTCAAGTCTTAGCCGGATTGTGTCGGTACCGTTTGCGTTGTCAAATGTCCGGAGCCGCTTTTTTGACACCGGGAGTGAGAAGTTGAACTGCTTGGGGTATTTGCGCAAAAGGACGTCCATAATATGATAACCGACCACCACCGGTCTTAATGGGTTTTCATCCGTGATGATAATCTTAAACCCTCCGCAGAACTTATCCTTATGGATGTGGGAAAGGGGCGTGAAATTGAAAGGTTGGAAATAGACGCCGGGTATATTCCGGCGGTTCAAAAGTCCGGAAATTTCTTCCGCATCAATCCAGGGCGCGCCGACGACCTTAAAGGGCAGGGTATAGCCCACCCCTTCGTTTACCAGGGATAATTCGCCCAAGATTCCGGTAATCGGATAGAACCAGGCGGAGTCCGCTTCGGGGATATTGGGTGAGGGCGGAGTCCAGACAAGTCCGGTATCCCTCCAGGTCATTCTACGCTGCCATCCTTCCATCGGAATAACTTCCAGGTCACAGTGGATTTGAAACTCTTCGTTAAAATATTGGGCAATCTCACCGATAGTCATTCCGTGCAGATAGGCGATTGGTCCGGTACCGATGAATGATTCAAATTTCGGGTCAAGGACCGGTCCATCAACAAGGGTGCCGTTGACCGGATTAGGTCTGTCCAGCACGATGAACGGGATTCGGTATTTTGCCGATTCTTGCATACAGAGCTTCAGGGTAGAGATATAGGTGTAACTTCTGGAACCGATATCCTGGAGGTCAAATACCAGAACGTCAACGTCTTTGAGCATCTCCCCGGTCGGTTTTCTTGTCGCACCGTAGAGGCTGAATACCGGGATACCGGTCTTTTCATCCACACTGTGATGAATAAAGTCCCGTAAGCCCCCCCGGACTCCGTGTTCCGGGGCATATAGTGCCGTCAGATTAACGTCAGGCAAAGAACGGATGAGGTCAATGGAGGAACGGAGTTGGCTGTCAACACCAGTCCGATTGGTGATGAGTCCCACCCTTTTGCCTTTGAGTAAATCCGGATTTTTTTCTATGAGTACTTCGATGCCTAATTTGACCGGGGTAGGGGCTTGATTCATCAAGCCCGCGGGTCGGATGAATCCGACCCCTACGTCTTCGGCCGGGAGGGGTGAGAGGATGAGGAGAATCAAAACTACGTTACTCAGAATGCGTGGTATCGCCGGTGTCGGCCGAAAGGGTGTTCTTCCCCTTTTCTAAAGGGGTGTCTGCGTTAGCAGACGGGGTATTCCCCTCGTCTTCATCAGAAGTAATGTCCGAATATCATGCCGGATTTTCCAGAGTGGTTTCGGCCG
>CAZVUE010000045.1:0-1072 GCA_964630335.1 uncultured bacterium
GAAATGACCGGCGAAGATGTTTTTTATAATACCGGCACGAAGGTGAGCACCGGTTTTCTCGGTCCTACCGTATTCTGGTTCCATAAAAAAAGACTTTTGCCAAAAGGCGCCAAAGCCTGCTTTCTTGGTGATTATTTAGCGTCGGTTCTGACCGGTGAGCCGGTTTCTCCGGACGTAACCTGTGCCGGGTCCAGCGGTTTTTATGACATCAAACGGAAAGAGTGGCTCTGGTCCGTCATTGAAAGGTTAGGGATTCCTCCGGAGGTTTTTCCAAAGGTTGGCGAAACGGGTAGTGTCTTGGGTTTTTCAAAAAATACCGCGGTATTGAGAGCGATTGGTGATAACCAGGCGTCAATTATTGGCTCAGCCGGTTATTTGGATAAGACGTTGTTATTAAACGTGGGCACCGGTTCCCAGTCTTCTTTGAAGGTTGATAAGTTCCTGCGGCACAAAGGGCTTGATACCCGCTATTTTATAAACCAGGATTATCTTCTGGTGGGGGCTGCGCTTTCCGGAGGAAAGACCTTAGCCATCGGGGAACGTTTTCTGGCTGAGATTGGCAGAAAGATTTTTAATAAAAAGGAGAATCTTCTCTACGAAAAGATGAAGGGAGTTCTTAAAAACCATAAGAACGTTTCTTCTCATATGTTGTGCGGGCCGTTCTTCGCCGGCACCAGGGAAGACCCGGACAAGAAAGGTTTCCTGGCTTTAATCAGGGAAGAAAATTTTAGACTGCCTGATTTCCTCTTCAGCCTTATGGAAGGGATTATTTTTGAACTTTATTCATTTTATGAAAAGATGGGCAGCCCAAAGATAAGCAGGGTTGTCGGCGCGGGGAACGGGATGCGCAGAAATCCTCTTTTGGGTGAAATTGCCGCCGACCTTTTCCACAAACCGCTTGTCATCAGCCGGATTGAAGAGGAAGCCGCGGCGGGCAGCGCTTTTCTGGCTGCAAGCCGGTTAGAAAAAGGGTTTAATATCAACGGCGCCCTGAAAAGCGCCGGTTATAGGAAGGCATTTAATCCGGAGCGGAAAAAGGCAGGCATTTACCAGGAAAGGTACCGGATATATC
>CAZVUE010000045.1:1172-4064 GCA_964630335.1 uncultured bacterium
GGGGGAATCTTATGGGTGAAAATTGTGGAGTGTTCGGAGTCTATTCTGTTGGTGACTGCGTTCCGAAGATTTACTGGGGTATCTTTAAACTTCAACACCGGGGGCAGAGATACTGCGGTATCGCTACCTTTAAAAGAGGGGTTAGATTAGATACGCACAAAGGGTTTGTCCGGCATACCTTTACGCCCCAGGGGTTGAAAGAACTCTCCAACCATTATGGCATCGGTCATGTCAGCCTCAGCGAAAGACAGCCCATACTCATTGAGTCCAAGTTGGGGACTTTCGGTCTTGCTTTCAGCGGTAATATCATCAATGCGGAAAGTCTCTTTAAAGAAATGAAGGGACAGGGTCATTCTTTTTTTAATCATACCCAGTCTGAACTTTTAGTCAAGATGGTGGTTCAGGGGAATGATTTTGTCGATGGCTTGGCAAGATTGGCTCGCCGGGTAAAAGGCTCCTACACCATCTTAATCCTGACCAAAGAGGGAATCTATGTGGCGCGTGACCCATCCGGGTTTAAACCGCTCATTCTGGGGAGAAGCAAGGAAGGATATGCGGTCTCTTCCGAATCGCGTCCTTTTGATTTGACCGGATTTGAAATCTTTAGAGACGTAGAACCGGGTGAAATTTTGCTTATCAACAAGAACGGGGTCAGTACCAAGAGCCGGGTCAAAGGAGACCGGATTGCCCACTGTGCTTTTGAGTGGGGTTACATTGCCTCAATGGATTCTATCATTGAAAGCGTACCGGTAGTGAGGGTACGGAACAATTTAGGCCGGAGTTTGGCGAAAAAGGACAATCTGAAGGTGGATGTGGTGGCCGCGGTTCCTTTTTCCGGGATTGGTTACGCTCTGGGATACCATAAAGAGTCCGGGATTCCCTATGAAGAGGTATTTCTGATTGACCGGTTTGCCAGCCGGAGTTATCTTCCCCTGACCCAGTCGGAAAGGGATTTGGAAGCCAAGACCAAACTCTCGGTGGTAAAAGAAGCGGTTGCCGGGAAAAAGATTGTGTTGTGCGACGATTCCATCGTCCGGGGAACCCAGATTCGAAATAAGGTTTTGGAGTTAAAGTCCGCGGGAGCCAAAGAGGTTCACGTCAGAATAGGTTGTCCGCCGTTAATGGCACCCTGTAAATATGACATATCCACCCGGTCCTACCGGGAGTTGGCTGCCCGGAGTCATTCGGTCAGCGAGATAGCCAGACTCATTGGGGCGGATACGCTTAAATATAACACAACTGAAGAGTTGGTTCAGGCAATCGGTCTGCCTGCAGACAGGCTGTGTTTACATTGCTGGCTAGCTAAGTAGAGCAGTTGAGATTGATGGATGGTAAAGCCGATATAAAAGATTTCACCCTGCAGGAACTGAAAGAAAGACTGTCTGCCGCAGGCGAACCAGCCTACCGGGCTAACCAGATATTCGGCTGGATATATAAAAGAGGGGTTACTGGTTTTGAGGCGATGGTGAACATTCCGGTGTCCCTCAAAACTAAACTTAATGACCTCTTTTATTTCGGGAGCATAAAGATGCTCCAGATCCTGAAATCAAACGATGGGACCGAAAAGTTTCCCTTTCAACTGATTGACGGCAGACGTATTGAGACCGTTTCCATACCCGCGAAAGACAGAGAGACCGCCTGCCTTTCCACTCAGGTTGGCTGTAAATATCGTTGTTTAATCTGCGCCAGCGGACAGAACGGCTTTGTCCGGAACCTTACCGTCTCCGAGATGATAAACCAATTATTGTTTCTCATCCATACCCGTAAAATTCCCGTTACCAACGTGGTCTTTATGGGTATGGGAGAACCTTTTGACAATTATGAAAACCTGATAAAAGTAATCCGGATAATTAACAGTCCCGAGGGTTTAAACATCGGGGCCCGGAGGCTCACGGTTTCCACCGGGGGGCTTGTTCCGGAAATAAGGCGGTTTGCAGAATTAGGTCTCCAGGTTCATTTAGCGGTGTCCCTTCATGCTTCAAACTCTGTATTGCGCAGTAAGATTGTCCCGGTAAGCAGAAAATATCCCCTAAAAGAACTTATTCCGGCATGTAAAGAATATACCAAGAGAACCGGACGAAAAATTACCTTTGAATACACCCTGATTCAAGGAGTGAACGATACCGTGGAAGACGCAAGGCAATTAGCAGTGCTCGCCGGACGGATAAAGGCAAAGGTGAACATAATTCCCCTCAACGTTTTTCCGGGTTTAAAATTTCAGCCTTCCGGCGAAGAGGCGGTGCGTAGATTCATTCAACGGCTTCAGGAGAAAAGGGTGGACGTTACCCGGCGCCATTCAAGAGGTGAAGATATTGCGGCCGCCTGCGGTCAGTTAGCGGGCCGCCGGGCAACGTAACCGAATTTCAATTATGGAGGAATAAGGTATGATGACTTTTCGACAACTCTCGGACAAGCAGGAATACCTGCCGATGACGACCTCATGGTATCTCGCCGATTTGGGTGAAGCCAAAGGAAAACAGGAATTATTCACGCGACAGTCACCGCAGCGGCTGAAGGTCTTGCGCGAACACGCCCTCATAGAAAGCGCGGTTTCTTCCAATCGCATAGAAGGTGTGGAAGTGGACAGGTCACGGGTGGCCACCATCGTCTTCGGCAAGCCGCTGTTACGGGATCGGAATGAAGAGGAAATCGCCGGATACCGGGAAGCGCTCAAACTCATCCATGAACAAGGTGCCAACCTGCCGGTTTCCCAGGAGACCATTCTGAAACTGCACCGTCTGGCGCGCGGGGAAATTTGGGACGCGGGTAAATATAAGGAGAAGGATTGCGACATCATTGAAAAGCATGCAGACGGTACCTCCCGGGTGCGCTTCAAGACGGTTCCTGCAATTGCAACTCCAGACGCGATGAATGAACTGCTGGAACTCTGGG
>CAZVUE010000045.1:4164-8341 GCA_964630335.1 uncultured bacterium
TCTGGGGTACGAAGTCGGCCGTTACATCAGTCTGGAGCGTTTGATAGAACAGAACAAGGAACGGTATTACGAAACCCTGGAGCAGAGTTCCCAGGATTGGCACGAAGGCAGGCATAATCCCTGGCCCTTCGTCAATTACATCCTCTTCGTTCTGAAAAACGCCTATCACGAGTTTGAAGAGCGGGTCGGCCAGACTAAGGAACCCAAGGGTGCCAAAGCCGGCCTGGTTCTGAACGCCATTCGTAAACAAGCAGGGGACTTCCGTCTGAGCGACATTGAACAGGCTTGTCCCGGTGTGGGGCGTGACTGGATCCGCGCTTTACTGGCAGACCTGAAGTCCGACGGCAAACTCACCTGCCGGGGCAAAGGCCCGGCTGCGCGGTGGCGTTACCACGACAGTAAGGGTAGTACCTCTAAGTGAGGGTATTAGTGAGGGTATTGCGGCCGCCTGCGGTCAGTTAGCGGGCCGCCGGGGAACGTAATATGTTTTCCCGGAGATTCTCTTCTGTTTCACCCGGCCTTTTAAGGTCAGTACTTCCAGGATTTTGACCAGTCTGACCGGCGCGAGGTTGGTAACTGCGGTCAGGTCTTTCAAGGTCAGGGGGCGGCGTTTCAGGGCAGACAGAAGCGTATTTTCGTCCCCGTATAAAATTCCGGGTAGTTTTTTAGGGGTTGTCTGCGACAACCCCTTAGTAAACTCCGCAATGATTTCGCAGCGGTTGGCGATAATTTTTGCTGCCCTCTCCAGTTCTTTCTGGTTTAAAGGCTGAACCCTTCTTTCCGCCGGTGGCCGCACCACCGTATTCAGATGGACCCTGTCTACCCTGATAGTTTTAATAATTTCTCTTATTTTGTTTAGTTCGGTATCCGAATCGTTAACCCCTTTTACCAGCATTACCTCAAGCCAGATTTTACCGCGGTATTCTTTGCCAAATCGGCGCAGCCCTTCAATAATTAATTCTAGGTTTAGATTCGGGTGGGGCCGGTTGATGCGGCGGAAGACCGGTTCCGATGCTGCATCCAGGGAAGGCAGGACTACATCTGCGTCCATCAGGCTCCGGCGGACTTCCGGGATATAAAGCAGCGTACCGTTGGTTAGTACCGTTACCGGAATAGTAGTTATCTTTTTAACTTTCTGAATCATCTTACCGATTTCAGAATTGAGGGTCGGTTCTCCGGAACCGGAAAAGGTAAGGTAGTCTATCGCAGGATTATCTTTCAGGACGGTGGTGATTTCCGCTAAAATAGTTTTGGTAGTGACGTAGGGTTTTCTTTTTAAGGTTGGACAGGCAGTCGGTCCCAACTGGCAGTAAACGCAGTTGAGGGTACAGGTCTTTGCCGGAATGATATCAATTCCCAGCGAAAACCCTAACCTTCGGGAAGGTACCGGTCCGAATATGTGTCGCATTTTCTTGGGAGAATATTGTAAAATTGTAACCTCGCCCTACCATTTAGTCAAATTGCTCTTTGAATTCTGTATATTAACCACCCGGCCATTGACAAAGTTGTTTGCTTAGGGTATAATTGTTAATGAAAACCATTTTTATTAAGGAACAGAGGTGGGTATGCCGAGAAGAAACTGTGTGGGCGCTCCGTGGTGGCACGGGAAGTTTAGAGGATGCGGTTACAGGCTTACTATGGGCCGGGAAGCAATCCTTGATGTTTTATCAGGATCAGAGGGGCATTTGAGTGCGGAAGATATTTATATGAAAATCCACCGCCGGTACCCCAACATAGGGTTGACCACTATTTACCGGACGTTAGACGTATTATCCGACCTCGGCATGGTTTACAAATTTGATTTTGGCGACGGCAGAGCACGTTATGAGTTAGCCGAGGGACCCAAAGGCGTCCACCATCACCATCATTTAATCTGCACCGGTTGTAATCGGGTTGTTGATTACACCGATTTTATAGATGAAGAGATTGAACTTCTTAACCAGACAGAGCGAGGTTTATCAAAGAAATACAACTTTAAGATCTCAAATCATCTTATTCAGTTTTACGGCTTGTGCGAACGGTGTAGCGGTAGAAAATAGTTGCTATATTTTTTTCGCTATTAATGGAAATGGTTTTCACTAACAGAAGGGGAGGTGGTAGCTATGCCGGGTTTTAACGGAACAGGTCCAAGAGGATTGGGACCGATGACAGGCAAAGGCATGGGTTATTGCGTGATAAATCTGGGAGAAGAGAAAAAAGAAGATACTTCAGGTTCTGGAAAGGAGGTGAGTAATATGCCAAGAGGAGATGGAACCGGTCCGGCGGGATTAGGTCCGATGACCGGAAGGGCTGCTGGTTTTTGTGCCGGCTATCCTGTACCCGGTTACATGAACCCAATTTCCGGGAGGGGTTTTTGGGGCCGAGGTCGTGGTGGCGGCGGCAGGGGCTGGGGTAGAGGAGCTTATGGCTATCCTGCGTATGGAGGCGGAGCCTATCCTTACGCTCCGGAGGTAACTCCCCAGCAGGAAGCAGAATTTCTTAAAGAGCAGGCAAAAGCCTTACAGGAAGAACTCAAGTCTATTAACGAAAGGCTTGGGACATTGGCAAAATCTGCTCAGGAGAAAAAGTAAGTCGGGATAAGAGGGGGGCCAATTGATGCGGCCCCCCTCTGGACTCGGTGCCAGAAGGAACTTGATTGAGTAACGAGGAGGTCAAGAAATGAGGCGGATATGGTTTAAGATGTGGCTTGTGGCGGGGTTTTTGTTTTTGGCGGTTGAGGTTTCGGAAGGAGCCCACCCGCTCATCACCGATGACGCCGGTACGGTGGGAAAGGGAAAGGTTCAGATAGAGGTAAACATTGAGACCGGTTACGAAAAAGAAGAAGGGGTTAAGGAAGAATTCTGGGAACTGGCAGGCACCTTCACTTTCGGCGTAAGCGAACAGGTGGATATGGTATTGGGTATTCCCTATCAATGGTACAGAGTAAAAGAGGACGGCGTGGTGACCTCAGATGAGAACGGGGTCGGCGACTTTTCTCTGGAGTGCAAGTGGCGTTTTTTGGAAGGACATGACTGGAGTTTGGCATGTAAGCCCGGTCTTACCTTCCCTGCCGGGGATGAAGAAAAGGGCCTGGGAACAGGCCGGTTAACTTACGGGCTGTTTTTGATTGCCACAAAAGAGATTCAGAGTTGTGCGATTCACTGTAACGCCGGATATACCAGAAACGAAAACAAGGCGGAAGAACAAAAAGACATCTGGCACCTTTCTTTAGCGGGAGAGGCGGAGGTGAATAAAAGTTTAAAAATTGTTGCCAATATCGGGATTGAAGAGAACCCGGAGAAAGGAGCGGACCAGGATCCGGTCTTCTTCCTCGGTGGATTAATCTACAGTCTTTCAGAAAGAACGGATCTGGATTTCGGAGTAAAAGCGGGCCTGAATGAATCCGAAACCGATATTTCCTACCTTGCCGGCGCAACTTTTTTCTTTTAAAAAAGAGGGAGGTTTAGCATGAGGATAGCCATTTCAACAGACGGCGATTTTGTATCTGCTCATTTTGGCAGATGCCCATCTTTTACCATTGTAGATGTTAATAAAGGTAAGATAGCAAAGAAAGAAATAGTTGATAACCCGGGGCATCAGCCGGGGTTTATCCCGCAGTTTCTGCATCAAAAAGGAGTAGAATGTATTGTTGCCGGCGGTATGGGAATGCGGGCAACACAATTTTTTGAAGAATACGGAATTAAAACAATCATGGGAGTGAGCGGGAAGGTTGATGAAGTAATTGAGGAGGTTGTAAAGGGAACCTTGAAAGGCGGTGA
Organism: uncultured bacterium; assembly: GCA_964630335.1. Taxonomy (GTDB): domain Bacteria; phylum Ratteibacteria; class UBA8468; order MWAK01; family MWAK01; genus CAZVUE01. The sequence goes on from CAZVUE010000045.1 coordinate 7,923, forward strand.
AAGTCTATGTAAACCCGGTTCAGGCAAAGGATACGGGATGGAAAAGAGTGAATGCGACCATCCCGAGAAGGATAAGTGTAACCATTAACTGGGAGGGGGTGAGAATATGAAGATTTGCGTAACTTCGCAAGGAGAAAATTTGGATTCACAGGTTGACCCGCGCTTTGGAAGGTGCCAGTATTTTGTTTTCGTGGACACGGAGATTCTTGAATCTGAAGCAATTCAGAATCCAAATGTCGAAGCTACAGGCGGTGCTGGTATTCAATCAGGCCAGCTCATGGTATCTAAAGGTGTAAAAGTGGTTTTAACCGGTAATGTCGGCCCAAACGCCTTTCAAACTTTACAGGCAGCAGGTGTAGATATCTTTACCGGAGTATCAGGCACGGTTAAAGAAGCGGTTGAAAGATATAAAAAGGGGG
>CAZVUE010000046.1:0-8070 GCA_964630335.1 uncultured bacterium
TTAGAATCTGGAAATGAATATAACCGAGTTATTCTCCGAGGACTTTTACCAAGACTTTCTTCGGACGGCAGCCGTCAAACTCACCGTAGAATATCTGTTCCCAGGGACCAAAATCCAATCTACCGTTGGTTATTGCTACCATCACTTCTCTGCCCATCACAGTTCTTTTCAAATGGGCGTCTCCGTTATCCTCTCCGGTTTGGTTGTGGTTATACGCGGTCTTTGAATAGGGTGCCAGCTTTTCTAACCATTCTAAAAAATCCCGGTGTAGTCCGGACTCGTCGTCATTGATAAAGATACTGGCTGTGATATGCATCGCATTGACCAAGCACAAACCTTCCTTTACCCCACTCTTCTGAACCACCTCTTCCACCTTGGAGGTAATATTGATAAGGGCCCTTTTTTCTTTTGTACAGAACGTCAAATATTCGGTCGTCGATTTCATACCTCCCCCAATTATTATTTTAACATATTTATCTTATCTGAATCACGTTATTTTTCTTTTCTACCCAATTACTCCCCATTCTACCACATTTTACTCCTGACCAGACACTTTCACCGGAGCGAATTTGTCCTTGAAATATTCATCCGTCACCATGCAGGCGCAATTATTTCCGTTTGACCACCCAAAAAGAAGGTGGTATCTTATGAGTGGACTCCGCAGGTTAAGAAAAAATTCGGTAGAGTTCTATTTTTCGCTAATACGATACATTAACCTTAGTGAGTTAGGTAGAAACTATTTAGCGCTAATATGTTACTATTAAAGTACAAGATCATTTTTACCGGAAGGTATACGATGAATAAGATAAAGATTGTAAGGCAGTATTCTATGAAAAAGATGTTAATTAAAATAGTGTGCATCTTCAGCAACCATTGGACAAAAAAGTTATTTTCTAAGTTGTAAAATGCGGAGCTGGGAGAGGTGGATGTATTTCGAACCTTCCAGTGGTTAGAAACTATCCCCTACCCTCAACAGATGCTATTGAAAATCAAGGACTTCTTGCAATTCTCCCCCGATTTTTTAACTTCCACTCCTCCCTAAGAATCCCTTACCCCACCATCCAGTCGCAATTAATTTGATTTAGAAGAGGTTGACCTTGGAGTGCCCGAAGAAGTATAATCTGGGAAGGAAAATACTACCCAAACAACCCGGACCAGCATCAAACCGCAAACTAAAAATCAGGCGATTATTTCCACTAAATTCTAAAGATATACACCAGTCATGAAGAATAAAATCATAAAAGTACGAGAAGCAATGTCAAAAGAAGTAATTACTGTAAAGCGTTCTACAACTTTGAGACAACTTTTAGAGATATTCGCTGACTTCCATCTTTTTCCTTTGGTGCCTGTAGTTGAAGAGGACGGCCGCTTGGTGGGGATTGTTTCTTTTCGTAATCTTATCGATGTATTTAGTCCATATCGTCAGGAAATATTGAAAACAGTTCCTTTTTTGGATGATCAAGAAGAAGATATATTTAAGGCAGAGCTGACCAAGGATATCGGAGATTTAGTAGTTGTTGAGGATATCATGGAAACAAAGTTCGTTTCTTTACAAGAGGATACCACTTTAGAGGAGGCTTTTAAGTTAATGAAGTTGCATCTTAAAGAAGAATTTCCAGTAACAGATAAAACAGGGAAATTAGTCGGAAAGATTGGTATATTCGACATAATTCGGCGAGTCTTTCAAGAAAAGGGCGTTATTTAAGTGAATACTATATTAGGATTGGGTTTTATTCTAATTGCAGGCTTATTTTCGGCAAGGCTGATAAATAAGATTAAATTTCCTTCAGTAACCGCCTATCTTCTATTAGGTATAATTATCGGTCCTTCTCTCTTTGGTTTGGTATCTGAGGAAATTCTATCTGCTTCAGGACTAATTTCTAATATAGTTTTAGGTATGATTGCCTTTAGTATCGGCCAAAATTTTTCTCTAGATAACTTTCATAAGATTGGCAAATCAGTGATATGGATTTCAGTTCTGGAGGCATGCGGAGCCTGGCTATTAGTTACATTAGCATTTTTATTGATTCTAAAGCAACCTTTTTATATTGCTCTTCTTTTCGGAGCGCTCTCTTCCGCTACTGCCCCTGCGGCCACGGTAATGATTATAAGACAGTATCGTGCCAAGGGCATCTTTACGGATACGCTTTTAGGGGTCGTCGCAATTGATGATGCTTGGTGCCTTATTATATTCGCTATTTCGTTAGCAATATCCCAGGCCATTTATAGCCACATGGTAGCTACATTTTTTTTGATTAGGGTATTTTTAAACTCTATATGGAATATAATTGGCGCCTTTATTTTAGGAAGCATCATTGCAATTCTATCATCTTATTTTTCTCGTTTTATTCGTACGCAAGCAGAGTTTCTAATCTTTACCCTCGGATTTATTCTTTTAAGCATAGGAATAGCTATTTGGCTACACTTGTCTGTACTTCTAGCAAATATGTTTTTAGGGGCATTCTTAGTTAATATCGACAAGTCTTCATTTAGTTCCTTTGATGTTTTAAAAACAGTAGATTCTCCACTATTTTTACTTTTCTTTGTTTTGGCCGGGGCAAATTTAGAGATAGGGCTTCTGCCTCGATTGGGATTAATTGGTTCGGTATATTTAGTATTTCGCGTGATAGGCAAAATAACAGGCGCAGGATTAGGAGCTCATATTTCTAACGCCTCCAAGAATATAAGGAAATATTTAGGTTTGGGTTTAGTACCACAAGCAGGCGTGGCCTTAGGTTGTGCTTTAGTTGCTAAAAGCGATTTTCCAAATATAGGAAGTATGATTTTTACTACCATTGTTGCTACTACGGTTATTTATGAATTAATCGGTCCAATTTGTACAAAAATCGCCTTAAAAAGGGCTGGTGAAATAGCAATAGATTAATCATACAAAAAATGGAAGAAGATAAAAAGGAAAAACAAATTGATTTTCCTGTACCTTATTTCAAAATATCTATGGAAAGAAACAAGATTGTGTATTCCGTCTCGGATGAACGTATAAAAATCAAAAATCGTTAGCTGGGAGAGGTGGATTCGAACCACCATACTCAGATCCAGAGTCTGAAGTCCTACCGTTAGACGATCTCCCAAATTAGATTGCCGCGCCCTATCCAGAGCATGGGATAGGGCAAATTTATCCGGAGATGAAGCGGGCAATGAGGTCACCGGCTTCGGAGGTAGAAAGGCCCATCTTGCCGGCTTCTAAACTCTTAATGTGTCCTTCACCGGTGGCTTTGGTAATGGCAGACTCAATGGCGGCCGAGGCTTCTTTTTCGCCTAAGATATCCAGCATCATTCCACCGGCGGAAATTGTAGCTAAGGGACAGATGACGTTCCTGCCGGTATATTTTGGCGCAGAACCGTGAATCGGCTCAAACATTGAGACGCCTTCCGGATTAATGTTTCCCCCCGCGGCAATGCCCAGACCGCCCTGGGTAACCGCAGCCAAATCGGTGATGATGTCACCGAACATATTGTTGGTCACGATGACATCAAACCATTCCGGATTTTTTACCATCCACATCGTGGTGGCGTCAACAAAGGCATAGTCTTTCTTAATATCTGGAAATTCCGCACCGACCTCCGCCAGGGTACGGCGCCAGAGGTCGCCCGCATAGGTCAACACGTTGGCTTTGTCGCAAAGGGTCAGTTTTTTCCTTTTGTTCCGTTCCCGGCACAATAGATAGGCGTAGCGGATGCATCTCTCCACACCTTTGCGGGTATTGAGTTCTTCCTGAACGGCAACCTCATCCGGGGTTCCTTTCTTGAAAACGCCGCCGGTTCCGCAGTAAGCACCTTCGGTATTTTCCCGGACCACGATGTAGTCAATGTCGTCCGGTCCTTTATCCTTGAGAGGAGTCCAGACGCCGGGGTAGAGTTTTACCGGACGCAGGTTGATGTACTGGTCCAGAGCAAACCGGATTTTAAGGAGGATTCCGTGTTCCAGTATGCCGGGTTTGACGTCCGGATGACCGACCGCGCCTAAATAGATGGCATCTAATTTCCGGAATTCGTCCAGGCTGCTATCCGGCAATATCTCTCCGGTCTTGAGGTAGCGTTCACCGCCGAAATCGTAGTGGACAAGTTCGTACTTGAGTTGGAATCTTTTCTTTGCCGCCTCAAGGACCTTCAACCCCTCCCGGATAATTTCCGGACCAACGCCGTCGCCGGGAATGACGCCTATTTTATAAGACTGGCTTTTGCCCATGGTAACAGACCTCCCTGAATTACTATCTCGGTTAAAAACTGAGGGAACTTTTCTATGGAAAACTCTTCACCGGTAGTTATGTTTTCTAACCGTCCGGAAGAAAGGTCAAGTACAATTTCATCCCCTTCTTCAATTTCAGCGGCCGCCGGCTTGCTCTCAATAATCGGAAGACCGGTATTGATGGCGTTGCGGAAGAAGATACGGGCAAATGACCTGGCAACCACGACCGAAATGCCGGCTCCCTTCAGCGCCAGAACCGCGTGTTCCCGGCTGCTGCCGCACCCAAAATTGTCGCCGGCCACAATAATATCGCCGGGCCGGACTTTGGTCGGAAATTCCGGGTCAGCATCTTCCATGCAGTGTTTCGCCAATTCCGTGGGTTCGTAGGCGGTAAGATAGCGAGCCGGGATGATGAGGTCGGTATTGATGTTGTCCCCAAACTTCCAGCACCTTCCTTTAATCTCCATCTTGTTCTCCCGCAAGGCTAAAGCCTTGCCCTACGGAAACGGCTGAAGCCTTGCCCTACATCGGATAAAAAAGCGAAATTGAGGTCCGGTTGATACTGACAAAGGCACGCTCTTCCACCAAACGGTTAGTCGCAATTTCGTAAAACTTGGCGTCAACGACCGGAATGAAAAGCCGGGTGGGAGCGTTGATAAAGTCGGAGAGACGCCCCTCTTTGTGAAGGTGAATCACTCCCTCAACCCGATAGGGTCCAATCAGGATGCCCACCCGAACCTTTTCCATCTCCGGAGAGAGACCTTTACTAACCCTTCCCTTTTCTTCGTCTTCAAAGTCCATTATTTATCCACCCCCAGTAAATATTTTGCAAGGCTAAAGCCTTGCCCTACAGGTGCGATAAATCGCACCGCTACCTTATTCCATACGGCCTTCACTGAGTATTTGCGACTTCCGCCGGATGGGTGATGTAGCCGGTAATCGCACTGGCTGCAGCCACCGCGGGCGAAGCGAGATAGACCTTACTCTTAGGATGTCCCATCCGACCGACAAAGTTTCGGTTGGTTGTGGCAAGAGCGGTCTCACCCTCAGCCAGTACACCCATATGTCCGCCCAAACAGGGTCCGCAGGTGGGCGTACTCACTACCGCACCCGCCTGAACAAAAATCTTTAAGTACCCTTTGGTCAAAGCCTCCTGGTAGACCTTCTGGGTCGCCGGAATTACGATTAAACGTAAGCCCGGCGCTACCTTCTTCCCCTTAATAATACCGGCGGCAATTTCCAAGTCGGAAATCCGGCCGTTGGTACAGGAACCGATTACGACCTGGTCTAATTTTACCTCCTTCAGTTCGGAAACCGGATGTCCGTTGGACGGCAAGTCCGGTGCGGCGACAAAAGGCTCCAGTTCTGAAACGTCAATCTCTATCGTCTGGGAATATTCGGCTTTCTCATCCGGGTAAATAATAAGTTCCATATTCTGGGTCGCCCAGCCGGGTTTCAGCCGGAAAAGGTGTCCCAGCGTAGTTTTGTCCGGAGGAATAATCCCGTTTTTGGCTCCGGCTTCAACTACCATATTACAAATGGTAAACCTCTCATCCATCGGGAGAGTAGCCAGTACCTCTCCGCCAAATTCTAACGATTTGTACCGGGCGCCGTCCACGCCGATTTGGGTAACCAGATAGATAATCAAATCTTTACCGCTTACCCAGGACCGTCTCTTGCCGGAAAACTGCACCCGGATTGTCTCCGGGACCCGAAACCAGGCTTTGCCGGTTAGAAGGAAGAAAGCGAAGTCGGTGCTTCCGACACCGGTGGCAAAAGCGCCCAAGGCGCCGTGGGTACAGGTGTGGCTGTCCGCACCGATGACCACCATTCCCGGCGTAATCAGACCTTCTTCGGGCAAGAGTACATGCTCCACACCCATTTGTCCAATTTCGTAAAAGTGCGGGATGGCCTGCTCTCTGGCAAACCCACGCAGTAACTTTACCAGAGCTGCGCTTTCAATATCTTTACAGGGTGTAAAATGGTCCGGAATCAGGGCCACCTTTTCCGGTGCAAATACCCGCTGACCGTACCTGGCAAACTCTTTTATGGCCGGAGGAGCGGTCAAATCATTGGCAAACCCTAAGTCCGGCTCAATCAGGATAAACTGGCCCGGCCGCACTTCGGAGAGGCCCGCCTTCTTTGCCAGAATCTTTTCCGTCAGGGTCATACGGGGATCAGAATGACAGATGTTTTTCTATGCCGGTGTGTTTATTTTTATGATTATAGACTACCTTTGATAAATCAACTTATTTATTGCATTCAAATATGCCTTTGCGGATGCTTCAATAATATCTGTACTTGCACCTCTACCTGCGATGACTTTATGCCTGAATTCAATCTTTACAGTTACCTCTCCCATTGCCTCCTTGCCACCTGTTAATGCCCTCAGATTATATTCCAGTAATTTGCAGTTTATACCTACTATCCTGTCTATGGTTTTATAACATGCGTCTACAGGACCATCACCGCATGCGGCATCCTGAATTATTTTCTCTCCCTTTTTTAACTTTACTGTTGCTGTAGGGATGGTTTTTGTCCCGCCTATTGTATGGAGGTACTCAAGACGCCATGTCTCATGTGCCATTGCCATCTCATCTTCCATGAGTACCTCTAAATCCTCATCAAATATCTCTTTCTTTTTGTCTGCAAGTTCCAGAAATTTTCCGTAGATACTATCCAGTTGTTCCTTAGCCATCTTATATCCCAACTGTTCAAACCTGTGTCTTAGGGCATGCCTCCCGGAACGGGCAGTAAGAATTATAGCGCTTCCTTCTATGCCAACATCCTCAGGTTTCATTATCTCATAGGTGGTCCTTTCCTTTAAAACACCATCCTGGTGAATCCCTGATGAATGGGCAAAGGCATTAGAACCAACCACTGCCTTATTAGGAGGAACAGGAAACCCTGTTAATAGACTTACCAGTTTGCTTGCTTTAAATATCTCTTTTGTATGGATATTTGTGGTTATATCACCAAAGAGGTCATGCCTTGTTTTTATTGCCATAACAACCTCTTCTAACGATGTATTCCCGGCACGCTCTCCAATTCCATTTATCGTGCATTCTATCTGTCTCGCACCATTTTTAACACCTGCAAGGGCATTTGCTGTCGCAAGCCCGAGGTCATTGTGGCAATGGACACTTACTGTAACATTCTCTATCCCTCTTACATTTCCTTTAATGTGCTTGATTAATGTCCCGAATTCTTCAGGTGTTGAATAACCTGTTGTATCGGGTATATTCAGGACAGTTGCACCCGCTTCAATTACAGCTTCCAGAACCTCACACAGGTATGCTGGGTCACTCCTCCCCGCATCCTCTGCAAAAAATTCCACATCCTTACATCGGCTTTTCGCAAACCTCACTGCATCCACCGCTATTTTCAAGATTTGAGAACGGGTCTTTCTAAATTTGTATTTTATATGTATGTCTGACGTCCCGATACCTGTATGAATCCTGGGCCTTTTCGCAAACTTGATTGCCTGCCAGCAGGTATCTATATCCTTCTGGATTGCCCTGCTCAAACCGCATATAATAGGCCCTTCTATCTCCTGAGAAATCCTTTTTACTGCCTCAAAATCCTCGGGACTTGAGATAGGAAATCCTGCTTCAATTATATCCACACCCAGTTTTCTCAGCTGTTTTGCTATCTTCAGTTTTTCTTCCAGATTTAACTTTGTACCTGGAGACTGCTCGCCATCCCGCAGTGTGGTATCAAAAATTATGATTGTGTGCATAGTTTTTTATTATACTCTAAATATACGCTGAAATTCAAATCTGGTAAAGATTTTCCAAAGGGTGTATAATTATATAATGGTTATAGATTCCCGCCTAAAGCATGCGGGAATGACATCTATGACG
>CAZVUE010000047.1:0-7929 GCA_964630335.1 uncultured bacterium
GGGCAAGGAATATCCGGTTGCGGACGGTGACCTCCTCCAGGTTCGTTTCTCTCCTTAGGGTGAAACTAAATAACAAAAACATAAAAAACAAGTAAACGCCAGGAAGTTTCTGGATATTTTAGCCAGATATAAAGAATAAATGACTGTCAAAGCAGTGTTATCCCAGAACTTCGCGGACGCCGGCGATAATCCAGTCGTCGTTGGGTACGACCGCCTTCTCTAAGTCCTTTCCGTAAGGGATACCGGTGCGCATACCGCAGACCCGCTTGACCGGCTTCTTCAGTTGAGGAAAACAGTTTTCCATCACCACCGCAGCGACTTCTCCGCTCCAGCCGCCTTCAGCCGGCGCTTCGGTTACCACCACGCAGCGTTTGGTTTTGGAGACAGATGCTACCACCGTCTTTTTGTCCAGGGGCCATAAGGTTCTGGGGTCAACCACTTCGCAGGAGATGCCTTCTTTCGCTAATTTCTCGGATGCGGAAAGAGCGTGGAAAACCATCCAGGAAGTAGCGATAATTGTAACGTCAGTCCCTTCTCTTTTTACCTCAGCCACACCTAAAGGCACCAGGTACTCCTCTTCCGGAACTTCACCTTTGGTAAAGTAGAGTGATTTATGTTCAATGAGGACCACCGGATTGTCGTTGCGGACCGCGGACTTGAGAAGTCCTTTCATATCGTAAGGGGTTGAAGGCATCACCACGATGAGACCCGGCACGTTGACAAACCAGTTTTCTAAACTCTGGGAATGTTGGGAAGAGTTGCGCATTCCCACACCGCCCTGGGTCCGGAAGACGATGGGCAGTTTTATGGTTCCGCAGGACAACTGATGGTACTTGCAGGCGTGGTTGACTATCTGGTCCATCGCAATCATAATAAAGTCAATGTACATAATCTCCACGATGGGTCGCATACCCATGATGGCGCTGCCCACCGCACAGCCCGCGATGGCTGCCTCAGAGATGGGCGCATCCTTGACCTGTTCCGGACCGAACTCTGCCAGGAGGCCTTTGGAAGCACCGTAGAGGTTGCCCCAACGGCCAACGTCCTCACCAATCAGGTAGACGGAATTGTCCCGGCGCATCTCTTCCCGGTAAGCCTGGCGAATCGCTTCGCAATAGGTTATTTTACTCATCTTTATACTCCCTTAAGTCAATGGAATCATTACGTGGTCGGTTGCCTGTTCCACCGTAGGAAAAGGCTGGTTGAGCGCCCAGGCTTGGTCAGCCTCTAATTCTTTGACCACTTTTTCTTCCAATCGGCTGAGAGCCGATTTCTCAAAGCCTTCTTCCAAAAGACGGGCTTTAAAACGTTTAATGGGGCACTTTTCCTTCCAGGCTTCTACCTCTTCCTTGGTCCGGTAGGTATGTTCCGGGTCACCGCCGTAGTGTCCCCGGAACCGGTAGGTTACCATTTCAATGAAGACCGGACCGTTACCGGAACGAGTCTGAGAGACCCCTTTTTCTACGGTCGTTATAACCGCTTCCAAATCGTTGCCGTCAATAGTTATTCCTTCCAATCCGTAGGATTCAGCCCGTTTGGAGATAGGATAGGCGGATACAAACTCCCGGACCGGCATCGCCTCGCCGTACTGATTGTTTTCGCAGATATAGACCACCGGCAATTTCCAGATTGCAGATAGGTTTAAGCCTTCGTGGAAAGAGCCGGTATTGGCGGCGCCGTCGCCAAAGAAACAGACGCAGATTCTTCCTTTGCCTTCCTTCTTCATCGCTAAGGCTATTCCGGCGGCTATCGTGATACCACTGCCCACGATGGAACCGCAGAAGAAATTGTTGGGGGTATCAATCCACTGCATCGGACCGCCAATCCCCTGGCTGACACCGCCCCGGCGGCCTAACATCTCGCAGAATATCTGGCGCGTGGTACTTCCTTTAGCGAAAGAATGGCCCTGGGGCCGGTGGGTGGAAACGACCGCATCGTCCTTATTGAGGAGCGAACAGACACCAACCGCAATCGCCTCCTCACCGCTGTAAGGGTGGAATCCATCCATAATCAGATCTTGATACTTCAGCGCAAGGCACATCTCATCGAAGTGGCGCAGTAAGAACATCTGGCAATACAGTTTTAACATCAAAGACTTGTTCATCTGAGTACTCCTTTCCGAAAGGCGACAATCCGAACCGGGCAGGCGTCAATTCCTTTAATCCGCAGGGGCAGGATAAAGACCATAACCCGGTCCTCACCGATAGCCCCAAGGTTGGTCGCCGATTCTACCATGGCGATGTTGTTCCGGAACATCTTTAGATGGTTGGGCTGGTAATCAGTACCCGGCACTTCAAATCCGGATGCATCAGTACCGATTACCTTCGGCTGAAGAGAGATGAGCCAGTCCATCGCCTCCTCGGTCAGATAGGGCTGTTCGGCCCAGCGTTCGGTCCGGAAGAGTTTGTCCATATCGTTACGGATGAAAATGATGTCTCCTTTCTTTATCCGGTTGCGGTGGACTTTTAGTTCCTCCAGGGTGATTGGTTCCCCATTTTTTTTATGGGAGAAATTGAGGACGACCGCTTTTCCAATTAAATTTTCTAAGGGATAGCCATCCGCATCAGCGCCGTCTTTCCAGTGATGGTAAGGAAACTCAATATGGGTACCGACGTGGGATGACATAGTAATATCGCTCAGGACGTACCAGATGTCCGGACGGTGTTTCACTTCGGGTAAAAGTTCGGTCACGTCAAAGGTGCGGGTCTCCAGCCGGAAGTGTTCTTTCCCGGGAATCATCCGGTGGCTCAATTCAATGATATTTCCTTTCCGCATTTTATCCCCTGTTAGTACTCCAGTACCAGCATCATAAAGGTGTTGAGTTTGGGTACGGTAAACTCAACATATCCATCCGTTAATTTGTACTTTAAAGCCTTCTCACCAGGCAGGACAACCAACCTAATCCCCCTTCCCCCCCTTTGTAAAAGGGGGATTGAGGGGGATTTCAATTTTAACCTGATTTTTATTCCCGCTACCGGGATATTGGGCAGTTCCTTCTGGAAGTTAATCAGGCTGATGATATACCTCCGCTTATCTTTCTGGTGGAAGGTGGTAACCTCGACTGATTTTGGTGTCTCCGCTTCCAGGCTGTAGGAATTGACCAGTAGCCTAAAGAGGTTATTGACAATCGCACGGTGCATTTCATAGTTGCTATTCTCAATATCTCCGGCAACATAGACCACCTTGCCTTTTCCGTAGGTATTGAGAACCATTGCTGGTTGGCCTGTCTGGATCCCTGGCGGATTGCTGTGGATGGAGACGAACCGGGTGGTGTCAGCCGGGTCGGTGTGAGGAAGGGCCAGATAACCCAAAACCTTAACGCCAGGTAAAGCCTTTACCTTCATTTGATGACCATCTACGGCCACCGGATACTTCTGAGAAAAGTCTTGGAAAAGATCTTCCGTACCTTCAGCCGGTGTGATGTAGGTAAACCTCTCCTTTGTTTCGGCCAGATAAGAGACGCCAAAGAGGTCAGAAAGGAGGAAATCTTTTTGCCTTGTTCCATCTTTGGTAATGAGAGAAGTGTATCTACTGGCGTAGAGGGTTCCGCCAGACCGGACGTACTCCCGGATAGCAGAGGTTTCTTCCTTATCCATCATTAAGACGTTGGGAAGGACAAGCATCTTGTACCGGGAAAGTTCGTTAATCCGCCTTTTGGTGATGATGCCAAAAGGGATATGGTTATTGATGAGCGTTTTAGAGACATTTACCGCACCATCCACGTGAGGCATTTTTAAGGAAAACGGAGAACCCTCCAATTTTTCCATTGGTTTTCCATTATCCGCAAAGTCAAACTTTGATTCGGTGCTCAGGTAGATGGCAACATCCTGAACCATCTCACCGCCTAAATATGGTTCGTATACTTTGGTTTTCTCAAAGACATCGTGCATCCTCTGGTAGACCGCCGGGTTCAGGGTTCCTGCCGGGTCGATGGCATCGATAAAGATGAAGGCGCCTCCGTCAGTCAGCGAGGCGCAGACTTTATTCCGGAGTAATTCCTTTGACTTCATTCCGGTATGGTAATCCAAATCCACGCAGATAGAGGTCTCAAATCCGTAAGGCAGATTTTCGCTTAAGCCATAAAGCAACTTGCGGGCAAACGAACCCTGTAGGGCATCACCGTAAAAGTCGCCCTGAAGGAAATCACACTGCCGGGTCATGGGATGAGTAACTCCCATGACCCAGGAGGAACTATAGGTGGACGCCTGGTGTTCCACCGTAACTTCAGGTTTAAGCCTCTTTACGGTAGAAGTCATAAAAGTGGCGAAGTCGACCAGCCACTCCTCCCGTTTACGCTGGAAACTTACCCAGACCGGGTCTTCCCAGTTAATCACCTTGGGCAGACTGCCACCAACCTCCCGGGCAAACCTTTTCTGGCAGTAAGGGCAGTAACATATCGCGGGCCAGAAGGTCATATCGAACCTTATTCCTTCAAAATCAAAACCTTGACAGATTTCTTTTGCGATACCGGCCGCATAGTTCCGGTAGGGACTGTTGGGGCAGCAGATTCCTCTTCTGCTTTTCTCGGCGTGGCTGATTCCGTCCGCATCCACAATGCGCCAGTCAGGGTGGGTCCGGAAAGCCCGGGTATCGTAGATGACGCTGTAATAAACCACCACGTAAATACCTCTCCGGTGGCACTCTTCAATTACCTCAGTCAGAACATTTTTTCCTTTCAAGCCCCGGTGCATCTGGCCGACTCTGGTGGGGAAGTAACAGAGCCCGGCCTGGGAATGGGCATAGACCACTGCAGACTGGACCTGCGCCAGAGCCATCATCTCCGCGTACTTTTTCGGGTCAAATTCAGCCATAAACCTTTCATCCCAATCAGCGATGTGCATATCAACCACATTTCTGCGGTACGCCTTCTGATACCACTTCTCCTTCATTTTCCTCCCGATTAATCTTAGGGGTTGCCGAATAATAAAGTTGACTATTTGGAGTCCCGGGTTTGAGGTCAGTGCAAGGCGCGACAAAGGTTCTGTGCCCACTGTGGCACATAACCGAGGAGCAACGCCGCAATGACTCAAAAATGGGACTTCCCAAAGGGCCAGGTCGCTTTTGGACTGCGACTGCGTCGCTCATCGCTTGCGTAGTACAGTGACTACGCAATCTTCTTTGCTCCTTGTCTCGCTCCAAAATCGCCTCTGGCAAATAGTTAACTTTATTATTCGGCAACCCCTTAATGGACGACCTTTTTGGCAACGATAATAAAGGTTTTTATTTTGTCGATGTCTTCAATTTCTCTACTGTGATTTTGATATTTTCGTCCGGGGTTTCGTACTCCAAATCCGGAATGCTTATCCGGAACCGGCTTACCTCTTTCCCCACCAACAACTCTTCTCTTCCGGGTTATTTGAGTACGCTCGGTTTAATCCCAAAAATTTGGCAAATTTCTTCTAATTCCTTCAGCCAATCGCCATATGCCAGATGGATATGGTTAGAGCGGACTGCTTCTAAAAAGGTATCACGGTCGCATCCTAACTTAATTAAGGTATACGGCCGTTCCCGGACCAGTCCGGACAACTTGTCAAGGGGCATTTCAATCACATCCACCAGAGAGATAAGCATTTCATATTTACCTGCAGAGCGGCTTAAACGGGCTACCGTAGCCTTACCCGGTTTTGCTACATGCCGGGGGCAGGTTCCACCAAACTTCCACTGGAATTCATGTACCCCTTCCCTCTCCCAGCATACGTCCTTCTTGCTCTTCGCAAAGTCAGTGGGCTGAGAACCGCAGTTGCAGGTAGTAAGGAATCCTTCTTTAAGGTTAAATTCGGTCAGGTCAGTGAAGAGCACTGGTCCGCCGGACAACAGATTCAAAATCTGCATCGTCAGGGCAGCATTTATGTCCGCCTCGCAGGCAAGTACAAAGCGCTCCTTGAGTCCCTGGTCATCTTCGGAATCACCCATAATCGCGTGCGCCAGGCAGAAGGTGGTGTAGAGTGCGGGCAGTTCCGGCAGACACTTAATTGCCATAAAGTCATAGCCTTTTTCCTGGGAGAATTCTTTCAACGCTAAATAGAGCCGGATCTGTTTTTTGACCGCATCTTCCCGGGCTTTGATTGGACCAAAGGTTTGTTTCATCCATTTCAGAAAAGAGTCGATTCGGGTTTCCGGAACCTTCTCCGCGCGGTCAATTACCTCCATCTGCTCAAAGGAGTCTATCTCCACGCCGAATTTGAGGCGGACCTCATTGGGGTCGCAGACCGCAGTAACCATTCCCATACTTCGTCCACCACCGACTCCCAGGACCTGACCACGGAGGCCAATGGCGGAACAGGCTGAGGAGAGAAAGGATTTAACCTTTGCTTGTGTCTTCCGGTCGTCAAAAAGTCCGCAGACTAAATGGCTGTGGATATTAAACTCAGCCATCCCGCCCCGGACTATTGCTCCGCCAACCAGACCACAGGTACCCGGATTCGCATCTGCCCAGATGATGACCGGCACACCGGCTTCCAGACCAGCCGATACCGCACAGTTGGCGTAGGTCCAGGTGCCGACATAGATAACCAGCGCCTTGATGCCGCGTTGTCTGATGTTTCTTCCCGCGGAAGACATCTCAGGGTAAGAGCGGTGCAGGGGTCCTTCATCCAGAACCTCAAAGCCCATCTTCTGGAGGGTTTCTTTGACCACAAGGTGGGTGGACGCAACCCGATTGATAACTTCCGGAGACCAGGTCTTGTCCGGCGACATCGTTGAGATAAGTCCTACTTTCCTATGATTATTTTTCATCGTTACTTCCCATTAGATTATTTATCTTTTTTGCGCAGGTTAGTTTCATAATGATGTCTTTTCCGTAATTACCAAAATTCTTCCCGAAGATATTCATTCCTCCGGAATTCATCGCCTCTTCTTTATTCCCTAATTTTACTTCTATATAGTCATTCTTGTGTAACTTTAATTCATCTATGGTTCTTTCGGAGAGTTTTTTACCATCAATAAAAGAGCCTTCCTGGTTGACCGTCCATATCTTCAGTAATCCATATTGCGAAAAACTGGTATTCCACCAGACCGGCGTAAACTTACCCCGTTTCTTGCCAAAATCACCCGGGCAGGTCCAGGTACCAACCTCAACCTCATTGAGCCAGAGAGTGATATCAGAAGGATAGTTCTCATTGGAAAAAGGCGCTTCGGAACACATCTCTAAAATTAATTGTATCTCCAGGGGTTTTTCATTGATATGCATCGGGCTCTGGAACTTATACTTTATCTGACCTTTCCCGAAATATACCAAACCGGCCTTTGCCCTTTCCGGATGATAAAAAGAACGTACGTCATCTAATGTCCCGATCACACTTTTGCTGCTTAAAAGTCCGCAGGGTGGTGCGGCGCTGACTTCGCTGAATAGCCCTACCGGCATTTGAATTTCATATTCCATTCCGGAATCGCTCTTTTTCCCGTCGGAGATACTAATTTCAAGGTTTTTCAAAGTACCGGAACAGAACCTTCTACTGCCGTTATTGACCACTTTAACCAGGCCTGCTCTTTCAAGTTTCTGCACACAGACCGTAACCGTAGACTGGGGAATGTTAATTCTCTGGGCGATTTCACTGATGGAAAGTCTTTCGCCGGATACGAGTTTCAATATCTTCCTTGCGGAATGTGAGGAAAGAACATTGAAGACCTTATCACTCAATTTAGAATCTAATCCCAAGGAAAGTATATCCTCCATATTGATATATATCATAACATATGATAATTGAAATGTCAAGGGGTGCAGTAAAATATAGATGGTGAAGATAGGTCTGTTGGGGTATTCCGGCCCCTGCCTAAAGCACGCAGGGGCAGGCGGGAATGAAGGTTTCGTTAGTATTTCAGGAGGGGGAGGATTTTGAGGGCAATCTCGGAGGCAGCCACGTTCAGGGCTTTGTTGACCGCCGAATCAAAACTTAAGGCGCTGGCTTCGGTCTCAACCTTTGACTGGAG
>CAZVUE010000048.1:0-1166 GCA_964630335.1 uncultured bacterium
GTGGTAATTTCGCGGAGTCCGTCGCCGAAAAGGTTATAAGTCAGAACCGTTACAAAAATAAGGAGACCGGGGATAAGCATCCAGGAATGGTAGAAAATTACTTCCAAATTACCCATCGCACCGGAGAGGATGTTGCCCCAACTGGCTTGCGGTTCCTGGATTCCCAAACCAATCAGAGAAAGGGCTGATTCCGCCAGAATATACCCGGGCACGGAAAGAGCCGCAGCAGTAATGGTGTAGGAAAAAGTCTGGGGCAGGATATGGTGCCAGATAATGCGCTGACCGGAAAATCCCAAGGTCCGGGCAGCCACGACATAATCTTCCTCCCGGATGGAAAGCACCATTCCCCGTACTACCCTGGCTAAACTTGCCCAGCCGATTAGAGAGAGAATGGCTACCACCATCAGATACACCTGAAACGAAGAGAGGGTCGTTGGGAAGACCGCCCGGAGGGCCAAGATGAGATAAAAACCAGGGAAGGACATCAAAAGTTCAGAAATCCTCATCAGAACATTATCTACCTTTCCACCGTAGTAACCAGCGATGCCGCCAAAGAAAAGTCCCAAAGAAAAGGAGATGGCTACTCCTAACAGACCCACCGAAAGGGAAATACGGCTGCCATACAGGATGCGGCTGAAAACGTCCCGGCCGAACTGGTCACTACCTGACAAATAGATTCGGGCTGGTTCTTCCACACCAAACAGATAGCGGTCAAACGGAATGAAACCGAAAACTTTGCGGACCGGACCTTTGACCCAAAAACGGATGAAATAAGTCCGGGAAAGGTCTGGCTGATAAGCAATCTCATCCTTTCCCGGGGGCAAATAATTATAGACAAAGGGCTTCAGATGCCAGGTACCGTCTGTCTCTTGAAAATGGATTCTGGTGGGCGGGCAAAAAGGCTTGGTGCGCTCCTGCTGGTCGTAAGGATAAGGAGCCAGGACGTCGGCGAAAAAAGCCGCTCCATAAAGGAACACCAGCACCCAAAAACTGACGTAAGCAACCGGCTTTTTCTGCCGGAGGCTCCGCAATAACTCCATAAGAGAATTAAATAATCCGTATTCGTGTCATTCCTGATATTCATCAGGACAGGCTCTGAACTGACACGAAGTGTCATCCCTGAAATGAATTCAGGGCAGGCCCTGAACTGACACGAAGTGTCATCC
>CAZVUE010000048.1:1266-6347 GCA_964630335.1 uncultured bacterium
GTAGTATTGCTTGTTTTCATTCATAATGTCCGGGACAAGATTTAGATGCTGAAACGATACTGAAACGAGTTCAGCACAAGGTTCAGCATGACATATAAGGGCGGTCAGCCTTCTAAATCAGAACCTTCGGATTCTTGCCTGCTCTGACTTCGGAGTTTTTTCATGAAACGCTCAAGGCTTTCCCTGATCATATCCTTACAACCTAAGCCAAACCCCAGAGAGAGTGCAAAAACAATTCCAGCAAAAAGGATTTGAAAGAAAAAAACCATCGTCTTTCCGCCAATTTCCAGGTCTTCCAGAACCATAACGATAACGAATATTCCTACCACAAACTTTATCAGGCGACCCAGGATTTCCCCCTGATATAGATTAACACTACTGGCAAGGTTTTCCACAACATTACCTAAAAAATTGGCGATTAAAACACCTACAATCAATAAGAAACATGCACCAAAGAAATTCGGAATATTAGCATTGATGCGTTGAAGAACCGTCTGTGATGTTTGAACCCCCAGAAAAGCACTTCCCACGAGCAGAAAGACAATAATTACCATCCAAAAAAAGAAATTAGCTACCAGTTTTGCCGGGGTATAGGTCACCTTTCCTTTCCGTAAAAGTTCAAAAAAACCTTCCCTTTCGCAAAAGGCATCAAACCTTATCCTGTCCAAAAACCACGCAATCACCAGCCGCACCAGATAAGCCACAGCCCACCCCAAAATCAGAAGAATGAAAACACCCAGTAAAATCGTAAAGGTCTGGCTAATGGTATGAAAAGCCATTTCCATCTTCGCCCATTCCATAAGAAACCTCCCTCTCAAATACCTTCGGGGTTGCTAACCCCTTCGACAAGTTGCCTTATTTCTTTCACCGAAAGGCCGGCGATGCCAATCTTTTCAACGGTCCTCCCTTCCCGCCAGTAATCTTTCCCCTGTAACACCGAAGCCAGATAGATTAATGTCTTTATCATCGGACAGGGTACACCCAGCATCTCACCGATAGAAACGATGGGTACCAAACTGGCCGGCACATCCTCCCAGATATAACGGTGGTCAATACTCTCCGGTGCCCTCACTCCCCGGTACGCAGTGGTAAACTGGATTGCGGTATAAAGGTTTTCTCCGTAAGAGCCGTAACTCTGGTATAACCATTCCCGGGCAGAATTAACTTTGATACCCAGTGCTGCCGCCACTGCAATCCGTTCCCGGTCAACTTCTTCCAAGAGTAGCGCCAGTGAGGGGCTCAATCCATCCAGATAAAAATCAAACCCTCCTTTTGTCTCTTCAATCCAGGAAACATTAAAAATAGTAAGGGCCGGATGAAAAACCGCACCGATATTGTCCAGGCTGGTTTTCAAAATATTGTCACCCGGAACAAATTCCGGAAAAGCCTGCCGAATAATAGTCAGGACACCCGGTATCCAGTACGAAGGCAAAGTAGCAAACGTTACCTCATTCTTAATCCGGAAAATTCGGCTTTTCGCCGGTCCGATTGTCCGGGAAGCATAAATGAACGTTTGCGTTTCACCCAGGAATATCTTCTTTTCCATCCCCAAATCAGAAAGTATCTTCCGAAACTCCAACACACCACCGGTTCTACCAGGATTAAGTAAGATTATCTGACCATCTTTCAGATAAGGGGCACATATCCGGGCAATGAAGGAATGTGCCGTGGCTGGTACGGTGACCATCAGAATATCAACCCCTTCCAGTGCTTCACTTATATCAGAAGTAATAACCTCTATTTTTCCAAAACCTTCCATCGCTCCGGAAAGTTGAATACCTCCGTGCCAAATAATGCTCTGTAATCTGGCGGGCGTACGATTATACAGATTAACCCGGAATCCCATAATCGCTAAGTGGGCGGCCATAGCCATCCCACCGTTACCCGCACCCAAGACACAGAAGCGTTGTTCTTTACCCTTTTCTTTTATCCCCTGCAGTAATTGGTTCCCTTCGGATTCGGATAAATTTTTCATATTCCTTCAAACGCTTTTCAACCGAATAACTTCGTTCATAATTTTATTGGTCTGCGGGTCAATAATACAACACCGTCCATTAATAATTTTGGTTTTAATTACGCCTTTGGCAATCGGGTTTCTCTTCAGGTCAGGAGCATCAAGAATACCTTCTTTTACCGCGGTGGTTAATACCTCCGGCTCCAGAAAAGGCTCTTTTCCTCCTTTCCCCAGAAACCTTATCTTCTCCAAAATTGCCCCAGCCTGTCTCTTTAAATCCTCTTTTCGTTCTCTAATCCGAAAATTACTTCCCAATGTTGGCCAGTCATAAAGAGAATTTTTCAAAACTCCATGTACTATCTTACAACTTCCTATAACTTCATTCGGCCTTGCCGCATGGTCTCCCTCACTATATCCTACCACATGAATAATATGGGGCTTAAGAAAAAGCGCCAGAACCGTTGATGCAGCCAACTGACCTCGGGCAATGTCAGGGTCGGAAGAAAGACTTGCCAGTCCGGCCCGTACCATGGTAAACATCCGAAACTGGTTGTCTGACAAAGATTCCAGCATCTCTTTTTTAGCCAACATTTTTGCTAAATCCATCGCCGGGCTAATACCGGCCGGGGTGTTGAACATATACTGGAAGATATAATCCCGCACACCTAATTTCTTCGCATTATATGCAGCAAGAAAGGCCGTTGCCACTTCAACGCTGTCCGGTGCCCTGCGCAATCCCCATTGATGGGAGTCATTTATTTCTACCGGAATTTCCATCCGGGCATGCCACCTGATTACGGATTGGTTCTCTTTGATAACCTTCCGCAACGGCCTTTTTGACCGTCCGTCCAGAACGCTATACCAGAAAAGGGGAATAGCAGCCCAGGCGTTATTTATTGTTTTTGCCAGCATCTGTGCCCATTTCAGAAGGTCGTTCGTTCCGGAATAACACCGCACCAGGGGATAGTTTCCACATCTGGTCGCCTGATAAATCATCTTCAAATCTTCCTTACTCCTGACGGGAACACCACCGGCTCCGTCCTGTCCTCTGGCCATTTCTGTAGGATGGAAAAAATATTCCTGCGCATTTTGGTCCGGTCCCAGGGAAAGAATATCAAGAACTTTTGCTAAGGCAATCTTTCTTGCCCCTTTAATCGTCTCTTCCAAAGAAGGCCGTCCAAAATGATGCCTGATTAAAGGATACGGATAGACATCCTGAATCCGGGAAACTAAATTTTGCGGATACTCCTTTTTTAATTTTTGTTTTTTCTTGTTCGGAGATAATAAAAATTGAAGTCTCTCCATATCCGACGGACCGGAAATAACATCGTCAAAAACTTTAAACTTACGGGCAATCCTACAGACTGGCTCGGTTCCTCCAAAAACAAAAGTTGTCTCAGGTAATCTGTTTTTCTTTATCTCCCGGGTTAGTTGCTGAAAAAGAGTTCGGCCAACTTCCGGAGTTAATCGGTAACTAAGAGCAACCAGATTCGGCTTTTCTTTCTTTAAACGAACAACAATCTCCGAAATCTTTATCCTTGTTCCCAGAAAAACCGTCTTATGGCCTAAGGAAGAAGCATATTCCAGAAACCTTAAAATTCCCGCGGTATGAACACAATCCCCGATAGTAGCACCAAGAATCTTCAAAAACCCCCTTTTCAAACCTGCTGAGACGGAATTCCTTTCGTACGTCCCATCCAATCAAAATCTTTTATTTCACCAAAACAATTCCGGAAAATACGGTAGCACATCAATTCTTCCTTACTGGTTAAAACCAACCTCTGCGGTAGAACCCGCTCTTGGCTAAAGGCTCGGTCGGAAATTTTCTTATCCGCATATTGTGACAACAAAATACCCACTCCGGCTCCTTCCCAGAATTTCACCTTGGTTCTTTTAAGGACGCCGGACGGTAACAGGTCAGCTACTGCCTGACGAAGAATCCATTTTTCCACACCCTTCTTAATCTTAAATTTAACCGGTATGCTCAAAGCATAATCCACCACCCTGGAATCGGCAAAAACAACATGGACCAGAAGACCATGCGCAGCTGCGCACCGGTCCACTCGTTGAAAAGCGGTATTGTGAAGCCGATTGGTAATATTGAACAATTCATTGGCCAAATCTTCCGGAGGTATTGATTTCAGATATTCGTAACCGGCAAATAATTCATCTCCACCTTCCCCGGAAAAAACCACCGGTACATATTCTGAGGAAAGACGGGCAACCAGATAGTTGGTAAGACTGGAACGGACCAATAAGGCATCAAAAGATTCCAGATGGTAAATGACTTCAGGCAGAATCTTTAATAAGTCTTTAAGCGACACAACCAATTGATGGTGTTTCGATCCGATATACCTGGCAACCACCTCCGCAAAACCAATATCCGAGGCACCGGAGAGCCCCACCGTAAAAGTGTGAATTTTTCCTACCTGTGAAGCGATAATTGCGGCAATGGTACTGGAATCCAGACCTCCGGACAACCATATTCCAATCGGACCATTAGGCAGACGTTTTCTTACGCCGCTTTCCAAAAGTTTTCTTAGTTTCCCTTTGATTCGGTTTACTGGAATATTTACCACCTTCTGTTTTTCTAATCGGGTAGAGGACAACATCCGGTTCCCATTGTAGGTATATCCGGGTGGAAACTCTTTTATCTTTCGGGTAACTTCTAATAAAGCTTTAACTTCTGAAGCGAAGCAAAATACTCCATCATCAATTTTACCATAATAAAGTGGCGCGACACCTAATCTGTCTCTACTGAGTAAAAAATGTGAACCTTTCACCTGTATCTGAGCCAGATGGTCTTCCTCAATACCATCCCTAATAATGTGTTCTTCCCTTAATCTAACCAGAGAATCCTGCTCAGATTTGGTTACCGCTAACCCTATGGTTATACCCTCTATTTCAGTAATTGCCTGCCCGGCCGGACCACGATGAGCAATTTTGTCTAACATTTTCTTAACTTCTTCTTTTTTACCCGGATGAATAATTCCAGCAATACCTGCCATTTTTTTCTCCTCGTAATATTCATAAAAAAAATGTAGTTACTACGAGATTGCCACGCGCACTACGCTCGCAATGACAGCGTAATTTACTGCGTTTGTATTATTTCGGGGATTCCTTCCTG